>JBCCHV010000058.1 GCA_039028635.1 Acidobacteriota bacterium | reverse complement strand
GGGCCAACCCCCCCGGTGATACCTGGGTTTTAAATTAAACCGCCGGGGGTGGCCCCCGATGGGGGCGGTCCCCCAACGCCCAGATCGTCATGGATCTCAGAATCGACCAGTGGATCACGAGCGACTCAGGCCTTGGCAGCGCCTATGGCATCCAAAGCCCGAGCGTCATCTCGCTAGCCAGAGTGTATGGGGGATTTCTCGCCTCCCCATCATTCAAGTTCGGTTACTTCAGCACCGGAAAGTGGTCACCCTTCACGGAACCTGGGAAGAGATACCAAGTCCAGTCTTTTGCCGACCTCAGAGCCTACTGGAATGTCGTCCTTCCAATCACCGTTCCGTTGGGCCAAGGAGGGAGTGTCAGCATAGATCCCAACAACTACCTTCCGGGAAAACCAGGACGTCAAGGCTACCCTCTGAACAACACCCGCCCCTGGAGCCCCGAGTGTAAGGACCGCAAGAACCGTGAGTGGAGCAGTCCGGACGGCAAATGCGTCTGTAAACAGGGTGAACCGAGAGACCGTCCCGATTGCAATCCCGCGGCTGACTGCCCTCGGCCGGATCGCATGTACAAGGACCAAGACGGTCAATGCCACTGCATGGCCGGCTATCCGATCGGAATCTCCATCGGCACCAAGCTCGTGGACTGCAGAACCCAGGCCGAGTACGATCTGGAGCTCGATCGCGCCACCGATGCAGATTTAGGGGCGATCCGTATCGATCCTGACGGCGACCCATCCACCTACACCATGTGCACGAAAGTAGGCCACGTCAGTTCGACCGCCATCGACCCGAACACAGGAAACCCAATCCCTGGGGGAGCCGGCACCGAGGTCGTTTTTCGGTGCAGGACTCTGACGATTCCACCACTCCACAGAGAGGCCGAAGGGCCCTCTACTCTCAGCCCAACGGATCGAGTTTTCTGCTTCGATTCTCGGAATCGCAATGGCTGGCAGCCATGCGAAGACGACCCCTTCCCCAACCTGCCTCTCAATCTACCCTTCTTTGACTTTCAGGCCTTGCTGCCGGAATGCCAAGGCTCCCGGATTCCTGAGTGGTGTCACCGCATAAACTTCGGGTCGCCGACCCAAGGAGGAGGTGCAGGCCAAGTCGCCGACCTGAGCCCACCATACATCGGATTGATGCCCGGAACTCCGGTTGCGGGGGACGAGATGGAGCTGCACGTTACGCTCACCAATCAAGGCGGAATCCTCGCACCGAATCACCACTACCGAGTGACTCTCTTGAAGCCCGACGGCGCGATCGTCGTGCGTGATCGCTACACCGGAAGCCTGGGAGCGCAACGCAGTCGCCATTTGACCATTCGTGGCTTCGAGCTCGACTATCCGGCGCTGCAGGAGGGCCCTCACTCGATCACCGTCGAAACCGACTCCCTGGAAGAGATCGAGGAAGCTGTCGAGAGCAACAATCGAAATCAACTCAGCTTCGTCGTCGCTGGTGGTCCGGTCGGCTCACAGCCGGATCTGAGAGTCACCCACGTTCGACCCCTGGACGCCAACCCGATATCGGGCCACCCCCTCGAGCTCGAGGTCACCGTGACCAATATCGGCGGCTCCCTGGCGAGCCGCTCGAACACTCTGGTCCTGGCGACGGACCCGGCGGACCATGTCTATGCGGAGTCCTTGGCCACTCCCGCTCTGGCTCCCATGGCATCGGAGACCTTGCTCTTCATCACCAACCAGGCGGTCGAGCCGGGCGTGCACGAAATCGTCGTCTTTGCCGACAACACCAATGAGGTGACCGAAAGCGACGAGCTCAATCTCGCCGAACGAAGGTTGGCCGTCGCCGACAGCGGGCTCGACTGCTTGCCCTGCACATCGGGCGCGGAGAACGCTGTCGGCACCGAGGTCTGCATGAGTGGCACCGCCGGCCCGTGGCCGGGATTGCACCATGTCTGCCGAGGGGTACGGGCCGATGGCACTACCTGCTCCAACGACCCCAACAACCCCAACGGTTGGGAGCACGTCGGAGCGCAGTGCCCGCGGCCCGACACGCTGCCCCTCGGGTGGCACCCCAACGCCTGCGGTGAGCCCGACGTTTGCGAGGGCACCGCGGCCCCCTGAGCCGAGGCATCGCAGGGACCCTGCCGGCGAAAGCCTCGCCGGCAGGGTGACCCTTGGGTCGACGCCAGGGGAATTCCGCGCCGCGGGCGCACCCTTGCCCCGCAGTGATTCCTTGGTGGTAGTGTTTCGGCGTGCCCCCAATTGACGTTCGACCAGAAGAAATGGTCGCGCTGATTCTGCGAGGAGATTCGCAGGCCGAGGATTGGCTCGTCGAGCGCTACAGCCGACCACTCTTCGCCCTGCTGCGTCAGCGCCTGCGCGAGACGGCGGACGCCGAGGATTTCCTCCAGGACACGCTCCAGCTCGGCATCGCCAAGATCCGGCAAGGGGAGCTTCGCGAGCCGGCGAAGCTGGGCTCTTTCCTGATGTCCCTGGCCCGCAATCTGGTGATCGAGCACCACCGTCGCAAGGCACGGCGCAAGACCGATGCGGATTCCCCGATCACGCTGCAGCGAGCGGCCTCTGAACCGGAGCCCGAGGCGCAGCTGATCGCCAGCGAGCGGGCCAGCCTCACCCGTCACCTGCTCGGCGAGCTCGGGACGCCGCGCGATCGCGAGATCCTGACCCGCTTTTACCTCGCTGAAGAGGACAAACCGGCCATCTGCGAGGACCTCGGTCTGTCCTCCTCCCAGTTCAACTGCGTCCTGCACCGGGCGCGCGAGCGCTACAAGCAGCTCTTCGAGGCGCGCTTCGGCTCGCCCTGGGGCGAGCGATCGCGGCTGGAAGTGAAATAGCTTCGCGTCATGTCCCACAACCCCAATGGAAATGAGCCCGTGGATCATCGCCTGATCGAAGAGCACAACTGGGTGGAGCGCTACGTCTTGGAGCAACTCAACGCGGCGGAGCAGGAGAGGTTCGAGGAGCATTTCGCCGACTGCGGCGAGTGTCTCGAGGCGGTCGAGCTGGCCCAGGAGCTGCGCCTTGGCCTGGCCGAGATCGGCCCCGCCGCGGAGAGCCCCGCGATCCCCAGCGCCACGACCACGGCGCCGGTTTTCATCCCGTCGGAAACCGAGCCGCCGCGGGCCGCCTCTCCGCTGCGCTGGCTCGCCGCCGCCGCCCTCCTCCTGATCGCCCTGCTGCCCGCCCTGCGCCTGGCCCAATCCAACCGCGCCCTGACGGACCAGATCGAACGGCTCGAGCGACCCTGGGCCGCGACGCCGGCGGTGGTGCTGGAGATTCGCCGGGACAGCGCCTCCAGCGAGCCCGCCAAACCCGCCATCACCGTGCACCCCGACGAGCCCTGGATCGCCCTGGCGGTGGATCTCGGCGATCTCTCCGGACTGGGTGTCGATGTCGCCCTTCGCGATGCCGAGGGTGAAACCCTCTGGTCCGCAGAAGGACTGACGCCGCCCCCGGCCGGGCCGCTGGTGTTGAGCCTGCCCTCGATGCTGCTCGCGACCGGCCCGTATCGCCTCGACACCTCCCTGCGATCGGCCGACGGTCGCGTCGAGTCCGCCGGCGAGTTCTCCTTCGAAGTCGTCCCGCCGCCGTGAGACCGATGGGGTCCATCGCGTGGCAGGTCCTCACCGGCTTCGTCCTCCTCGGCGGCGTGGCGATGGCCGACGAGGGACTCTCCTCCGCGCTGCCCCTCGCTCCAGGCGTACCGGTCGAACGGAACGTCGATCGCCTACCGGGGGCAAGCTCCGCCGGCGGCGAGCACCTCTATCGCTTCGAGCTCGCCGCCGGCCGACGCGCCGCGCTGTTCGTCGAGCAGAACCGGGTCGACGTGCGACTCGAGGCTCGCTGGCCCGGCGGCGAGAAGCCCTGGATCCTCGACACGCCCCTCGACTACGACGGCATCGAGTTGCTGTTGCTGCCACCGGAGGCCCGCGGCCAAGTCACCCTGCGAGTCACGACCAAGGCACCGGGGGGCCCGTCTGCGGACCCGGAAGTGCTCCACTACCACCCCAGCCGCTACCAGATCCTGCTCAGTGTCGGCCGCGAAGGCTCGGGCAGCCAAGGCTGGTTGACTACGCTGGCACAGCTGACCACCGCCGGCCGGGCCTATGCCGAGGGCACCGGTGCCGGCCGCCGCCGCGCCCTTTCCCTCTACGGCATCGTGGTGGATGACGCCCCTGACCAAGCTCAGAATCCAACCACGCCGGGCAGTCCCTGGCGTCGGGATCTGCAGGACCGACTGACCGCCCAAGCTCTCTATGCCGAGGCGGTGCTCTTCCGCCTGCTCGGCGACTACCGGCCGGCCCTCGAGCACGCCCGCGCTGCGCTGCTGCGCTGGACAGCCCCCGAGGACCGCCCCCGCCTGGCCGACACCTGGAACGAGATCGGCCTGGTCCTGGGACCGGACGGCGACACGACCGGCGCCCGCCAGGCCTTCGAGACGGCGCTGGCCCTGGCCGAAGCGCTCGAAGACCCGTTCCGCCAGGCGATCGTGCGCGGCAATCTCTGTCTGATCGATCTCATGGAGCGCCGGCTGCAAGCGGGAATCGGCTGCTTCGAGGCGGCGCTCCCGGCGGCTCGCCGGATAGGCGACGCCGAAGCCGAGTCGGCCTATCTGGTCAACATCGCCCAGGCCCACAAGGTGCTCGGAGAATCGCCCGCCGCCCTGAAGCGATTCCGAGAGGCGCTCGAGATTCAACGCGCCCTCGGCCTGACCAAGCTCGAAGCCAAAACTCTTCACAACCTCGGCGGCCTGCACCGCCGCCGGGCCGAGCTCGAAGCGGCCCTCGAGGCCTACCGCGGAGCCCTCGCTCGCTTCGAGCAGCTCGGCGATCAGCGTTGGCGTGCCCGCACCCTGCACAACCTCGCCAGCACCGAGGCCCGACTGGGGGACTTCGAGGCGGCGGCCCAACGGGCGCAACAGGCCCTCGAGCTGCATCGCCGGGTGGGCAACGTCGCCGGCGAGGCCAGTGCTCTCAAGATCTCCGGCCACCTGTCGGCCAGCCTCGGTGACTGGCCGACGGCGTGCGCCGCCTACCGCCGAGCACAGGAGCTCGAGGCGGCCACCGACGATGACCATGGAGAAGCGGTGGCGACCGCCTTCCTCGGTCGGTGCGAGCTGCAGTCGGGCAACGCCAGCATCGCCCTCGAGCACCTCTCGCGAGCCCTTGGAGCCTTGGCAACGAGCGACGACACGGCGCTGGTGGCGGCAGTCCGGGTGATTCACGGCCGCGCCCTCGCCGCCCTCGGCCGGCCCGCGGCGGCGCGCGCCGGTCTCGCCGAGGCTCTCGACGCCTACGATCGCTTCGACGACCCCCACGGTCGAGGCTGGGCCCTCTTCCACCTCGCGGAGCTCGAGGCCGGCGCCGCATCCTCGTCCGGCCCTCGATCCCATGCCGTCCTCGGCCTGCTGGAAGAGTCCCTCGCCGCCTTCGATGCCGTGACTCTGGAGCTCGAGAGCTCGGATCTGCGGGCTCTCTTCGCCGGCGCCCAGCGCCGAGCCCGAGAGCGCTACGTCAGCGCGCTGCTGGAGGCGGACCAGAAGCCCGCCGCCTTGGCGGCCAGCGAGGCGGCGCGTGGCTGGGGCCTGCGCAGCCTGCTGGGCTCGGCTCCCACGTCTTTCTCGCTCGCCACTGGCATCGACCTGGCGTCGGTCCAGAGGCTGCTCGACGACTCCACCGTCCTCTTCGAATACCTCGTCGGCGAGGACGCCTCCCACCTCTTCGTGGTGACGACGTGGAGCCTCGAGGTCTTTCCGCTGCCACCGCGGGCCGAGCTCGAAGAGATCGTCCGAGCGGCACGGCGGGAGCTGCTCTCGAGCACCGGCTCCGGCGAGAGCGCCCGCTGGCTCTCGAAGCGCTTGATCGGCGACGCGGCGGCGAGGCTCGCCAGAGCGCCGCAGCGCATCGTCCTCGCCCTCGACGGACCGCTCCATCTCCTACCGTTTGCCGCCCTGCCGGCAGCGGACGGCGTGCTCGCGGATCGCTTCGAGCTAGTGCGCATTCCCTCCGCCGCGGTGCTCGCCCTCGACCGGCGGCGGCGCGCCGCGCGCCCCGTCGCCGAAGGATGGGCCGCCGTCCTCGCCGACCCGATCTTCTCGCCCGATGATCTGAGGCTGGCTTCGGGCCCGTCCGGAGCCGACCTGGTGACCACCTCCCGGGGCCAGGACCGGCTGCCCCGGCTGCGCTTCAGCCGGAATGAGGCGGATTTCGTCACCGCCGCCGCCGGTGACGAGCCGACCCGCATCGCCCTCGATGCCGATGCCAACGCCCACTGGCTGCTCGACGAGTCCCTGGGCGACTTCCGCATTCTTCATCTCGCCACCCACGCCCACGTCGACGATGTGGTGCCGGCCCGCTCCGGCCTCGAGCTTTCGCTCCCCGCCGCCACCGACCCAGGGCACGGAGGATTCCTCGGTACCGCCGACCTACGACGCCTCGACCTGCGCGCCGAGCTGGTCTTTCTCTCCGCCTGTCGAACGGCCCTCGGCAAGGAGATCCGGGGCGAGGGGCTGGTGGGCTTGACCCAGGCTTTCTTCGAAGCCGGGGGGAGCCGCGTGATCGCCAGCCTGTGGCCCGTCGCCGACCGTTCCACCGCCGAGCTGGTGCGCCACTTCTACGGCGCGATCGCTCAGGGTTCGGCCCCCGCCGCAGCTCTGCGGCAAGCACAAGGCGTCTTGCGACGCGACCCGCGGTTCGCTCGCCCCGAATCCTGGGCCGGCTTCGTGATGGTCGGCGATTGGCAGGATGCCGACCTCCAACCGCGGCCATCTTCGACCACCCATCGCCCATGAATCGAGAGGAGGGTTTTCCATGGCAGAGCAAGATTTCCTCGGTGTCTGGAGGGTCTGGTTGACGGCCGGCATTCCATTTGGTCTCGGAACCGAGATCACCATTGATTCGCAGAACGGCGTGCTGTCCGTCACCACCGAGCCGGAAGTCGGCGAAGGGCTCCAGATCACCTACTGGGAAAGCGACGATCAGATGCGCATCACCGGTCTGCCGATGACCCCGGAGCTGGTGCTGGCCCACTATCGGGATCCCGACCCCACCATCGACTATCGGGCCCTCTACGGCGCCGCCCTGATGGAGGCCACCGACCTCAAGCAAAGTCGCCTCGCCCTCTGCTACGCGGATCATGTCGCGGACACCACGACCAGCACCTCTGGCGAGCGCCAGGCACCGACCAACCCCTGGGGCAACGACCAGATCTGGAAGGTTCAAGCGAGCAGCGGCTCGCAGTTCGGCATCGGCTCCACCGTCACCCTTGGAGAGGGCAACTCCGTCCTCAGCATCAGCAACGTCTTTGGAGAGGCCATCCCCCCGGTGCCAACGATGCAATACGTGGCGGAGTCCGGCGCCCTACGGGGCGAGCTACCGGCCAACGAGCATCCGCGTATCGTCGTGCAGTGCTCGATCGCCGACTTCGACGGCGACCAACGGATCTTCGGGGTGGGGGTGATCGGTGATCCGGAGGCCTCCGGGGTGTGGGGCGGCGACGAGGAGGATCCCCCCCAGGGCGAAGACCGCTGACCCGAGCGATGGCTCCAGCATGACCAGGACCGGCAACCCGCCGGTCCTTTTCTCTTCTAGCAGGTTGCTGAAAAACTCATCGGCAACCTGCGTCCGGGCCCGAGAGGGCTGGGCGCCCCCGGCCTGGCGGCGGGGCAGCCGCCGCGACGGGAGAGGAGGCTCAAGAACCGCGCTTCTTGAGCCGGAGCGGGACGCGCAGTCAGGGGCGCGTAGCCCCGCGCGGAAAAAACAGCTAGCAGCGCTGGAAAGTCGCGAAGCGGACTTTTTCAGCAGCCTGCTAGCTCTTTTCTCTGGCGAAGAAGATCTCACCCTCGCCTGCAAGAGAATCCCCTCCCGTCCCACCCATTGGACGAGTCTTCACTACGAGCGCGGTCGATCCGCGCGCCCTGTGCTGAATCCGTTGGGAGGGAATCATGGAATCCGCTCGTCTTCTTCCAGTTTCGCTGCGAGCCTTGCTGGTCTCTGCGACCTGCGCCGCCTTGACCGCCGGTCTGCCTCTGGCAGGCCAGGAACACCGTCAGAATCACCATCACCGAGAGTCCGCGACGGGCCCTGTCGAGGGGGCATTTCTGCCCCTCGAGCTGCCGAATGTCGAGCTGGTCGACCAGCACGGCGAGACCGTCCGGCTACCCGCGCTGGCGGCCGGCCGCAAGGTGGCGATCAACTTCATCTTCACCTCCTGCACCACCGTCTGCTCGCCGATGGGTGCCCTCTTCGCCACCCTGCAGCGTCAGCTCGAAGCACGGCCCGACGCCGCGGAAGAGGTTGCCTTCGTCTCGATCACCATCGATCCGGCGGTCGACACTCCACAGCGACTGAAGACCTGGTCCGAGCGCTTCGACGGCAGCTCGCGCTGGCGCCTCCTCACCGCCTCGAAGCCGGTGGTCGACGGGCTGCTCAAAGACCTCGGGGTGTTCTCGGCCCTCAAGGAGGATCACGCCCCGCTGATCCTGCTGGGGGACACGCGCTCCAATCGCTGGCTGAGAGCCCACGGCCTGGCTCCGCCGCACGAGCTGATCCGCCTGCTCGATGAGCTGCCACCGGCCGCGACCCGCCCGGCGCAGGCGGCCGCGAACGCCCAACACCCCCTCGGCAACCAGCCGGCCCGGGAGTACTTCACCGACACCCGGCTGGTCGACCAACACGGCCAGGAGCACCGCTTCTATAGCGACCTCATCGCCGGCCGAACGGTGGTGATCAACCCCTTCTTCTCGACCTGCACCGGCAGTTGCCCGGTGATGCACGGAGCGCTCCAACGGCTACACGAGGCCCTCGACGAACGCCTCGGCCGGGATGTCTTCCTGCTGTCGATCTCGGTCGACCCGGAGCACGACACGCCCGAGCGCCTAAACACCTACGCAGAAGCCTTCGAGGCCGGCCCGGGATGGAGCTTTCTCACCGGCGAGCCAGCAGACGTCGAACGGGTGCTCGCCCGCCTCGGCCAGGCGGTGCCGCGCAAAGAAGCCCATCAAGCGATCTTCCTGGTCGGCAACGACCGCACCGGCCTCTGGCAGAGAGCCTTCGGCTTGGGTCCCGCCGAGGGACTCCTCGAAGTGGTCCGCAGCGTCGCCGACGACTCGCCCCCCGACGCCGTGGTCTCGCCCCTGACTCAACCCTCCACCAGCCGCTAGGCCCAGGATAAGGACAATCGACATGACCTCGACTCGATGCTCGTCCCGCCGTACTTTCCGGCAGGCGCGGATGGTCTTCGCCGCCACCGCCCTCGTCATGGTGACCGCGCAGCCGGCGCCAGCCGCCTCGTGCCCCAGCGACGCCGAGCTGCGCACCCTCTGCCCGAGGGTGGTGAACGCCGACATCGTCGCCCTCGACCAGCCGTTCTTTTACAACCGCCTCGGAGCCAGCCAGCCGGACGGCCAGATCTTCGCCCTGCGCTCGGACGTCGTCTGCGTCCCCGGCACCAAGTGCTCCGAAGACGAACTTCAGCCCGGCAGGGTCATGCTGCGGCCAGACAAACGCCCCCGCCCGATGGTGCTGCGGGTTCCCGAAGGGGATTGCCTGCGCATCGAGCTCGAGAACCTGCTGGCGAAAGTACCCAACACCTCCTCCAATGAGCGGCAGTTCAACCAGGCCTATGGCCTTCAGCCGGTGCTGGACCAGACGGTCACTCGGCAAGCCGGGGCACACGTGCTCGGTCTCTCCCTGGTGGCGGCCTGCGACGGCGATGACCAGGTGGCGGCGATCAACGCCGACGCCAGCTTCGTGGGCGCCAACGACACCAGCCTGGCGAATCCCGGGGAACGTCGCGTCTACATCTACCGTGCCGAGCAGGACGGCGCCTACCCGCTGCACAGCACCGCCGCCAACGCCGGTCTGATCTCCGGCAACGGACAGATCGCCCTCGGCCTCCATGGCATGGTCAACGTCGAGCCGCAGGGGTCGGTCTTCTTCCGCAGCCAGGTGACGCGCCAGGATCTGCTCGCCGCCAACCGGCGAGCGGACTGCCCCTTCCCGCCGACCGCCACCGCCGATGGAGAGCTCTGCCTGACCCCGGGAGGACAGCCGATCATCGACTACTGGGCCGAGGACGCCGAGGGCCGGCCGATCCTCGCCATGATCGATCGCGACGGCAACCTCACCGGCACGGACCTCACCGCCATCGTGGCCTACCAGGACCCGACCTCGAGCCAGCCCGGGGACTTCCCCTACGACCCCGACAATCCGCTCTGCTTTCCGGTTCCGGCGGCGACCGGCAACGGTGCGCCCGAAGGCCGCTGTACGCGCCCCTTCCGGGAGATCACCGCCCTCTACCAAGAGCCCCTCGCCGCGGCCTCCCAAACCTTCCCCTGCATCACCGGCACCAACGTCGAGGTCGGCGTCGAGGGCACCTGGAGCAGTGACCGCGAAGGACTGACCACCATCACCCTGCCGGAGGCCGACTGCGACGACAGCACCGGAACCTCCTGCGAGGTCGGCGTCGTGACCGCCAGCCAGACGACCTGCCCCACCGCCTGGAACATCACCCCCTACCTGGCGGACATCTTCTCCGCCCGCGGCTCCCTGGACAGCTTCGCCATCAACTACGGCATGGACGCGATCGGGCCCCGCCTGCTCGCCAACCGCGTGCGGGTCGGACCCCAGGCGGACTGCGTCGGCTGCAAGTACGAAGAGTTCTTCCTGAGCTCCTGGCCCAACGGCGATCCGGCCCAGGTCTCGACCCAACCGGCGGCCCTCGGCACGGATTCGGCGAACAGCGTGGCCGCCACCGAAGCGGAAGGCGGACCGGCGATTCGCTTCCCGGACGATCCCTCGAACGTCTACCACTCGTACCTCGGCGATCCGGTGAAGTACCGCATCGCCAGCGTCGGCGGTGCGGCGGCCCACGTCCACCATCAGCACGCCCATCAGTGGCTCCACACCCCCAACGCGGCGGCGAGCCACTACCTCGACAGCCAGACCATCACACCCGGCTCCGCCTACACCCTGGAGATGGTCTACAACGGCTCCGGGAACCGCAACGAGACCGTCGGCGACGCCATCTTCCACTGCCACTTCTATCCTCATTTCGCGTCCGGCATGTGGGCCATGTGGCGAGTCCACGACGTCTTCGAGGCGGGCACTCGCATGGACCCCGAGAGCGGTCGCCCGGCGAGCGCCTGGCAGTGCGTCCACCAGGGCCAGACGCTCGCAGCGGACGACTGCCGCCAGCTCGAGGGTGAGGTCGCCTGGCGCCTGGTGGAACCCAACCGCGCCCTGCCCGATCCGACCATCCCCGACGGCACGCCGATTCCAGCCATCGTGCCGTTGCCGGGACTGGCCATGGCCCCGATGCCGGCGCCGGTCGCCCTGTCACCGGACGGCAAGCGCGGGCTGACCCTGCTGCGCCAGGGCGAAGGCTGGGACATTCTCGGCAACGACCCGGCGCTGGTCGAGCTCGCCGGAACCATCGGGGCACAGGCTCGTCAGCCCGAGATCAACGCCGGTTCCGCCGCCGAGATCGGCAATCCGGGCTTCCCCTTCTTCATCCCGGGCCTCGCCGGGCAACGCGCCGTCCGGCCACCCCTCGATGTGGCGCAGCACGAGCAAGACGGCACCACCGTGCCCCTCGACGGCGGGCTACCGCGCCATCGCATCGGCTCCGAGAGCCAGGTCGCCGAGGTCACCGACCCGGCGGACATCGATGGCTGCACCCCCGGTGCCGCCGGCAACTCCTTCCGCGAGTGCCATACCCGCCACGACTTCTCGAAGATCTTGCTCGACATTCAGGCGGAGGCCCTCGACGAGCAAGGCGAAGCGGCGGAGAAGCTGGCGATGCTGTGGCATGGCGAGCTGTTTCCGGGCGGCCGCGTGCCGAGCTGCGACAGCTCCGGCACCTGCGATCCCAGCACCGCCTTCCGGCTCAATGGCAGCCCACCGGCGCCGGGAGCCCCCTACGCCGAGCCCTGCGCTCGGGAAGACCAGTGGAACGGCGAGGTGCGCCACTACAAGGCCGCGGCCATCCAAACGGACGTGGTCTTCACCAAGGAGGGCTGGCACTTCCCGCAGCAGCGCATGCTCAGCCTGTGGCAGGACGTCGAGCCGACGCTGGCAGGCGAGAAGGCCCCCGAGCCCCTCTTCATGCGCGCCAACTCCGGCGAGTGCATCGATCTCTGGCACGCCAACCTGGTGCCGAGCGAGTACGCCCTCGACGACTACCAGGTGCGCACCCCGACGGACATCATCGGCCAGCACATCCACCTGGTGAAGTTCGACGTCACCTCCTCCGACGGCGCCGCCAACGGCTTCAACTACGAAGACGCCACCTTCAGCCCGGACGAGGTCCGCGAGCGCATCGCCGCGATCAATGCCGGCGGTGGCCTGCGGGTCGGCCCGAAAGGCCTTTGCCCCGATGGCCGGACGGCGGGAGAAGACGGCCGCTGCCCGCTTGAGGCGCGTCCCTTGCCGTTCTTCGGTCCCGGCCCCGGCGGCCGCTGGATCGGAGCGATGGCGACGGTACAGCGTTGGATGGCCGACCCCCTCGAGGACACTTTCGGCGACGACCGCACCCTGCGCACCGTCTTCACCCACGACCACCTGTCGCCCTCGACCCACCAGCAGGCCGGCCTCTATGCCGGCGTGCTGATCGAGCCACAGTGCTCCCAGTGGGTCGACTCGTGGACCGGGGAAGTGATGGGCGGCAGCCTCGATCCCCTGGGGGAGGAGTGCGAGCAGGCCTACGCCGCCCGGCCCCTGGACGGCGGCCCGACGAGCTGGCGAGCCAACATCCTCTACCGCGACGAAGCGATCGGCGGCGACTCACAACCGCGCCTCGCCGGCGTCCGGGAGTTCACCCTCGAGTTCCAGGACATGACCCTCGCCTACCCGGCAAACGCCGTCAGCACGCCGAATCCGCTGGCCCTCGACGAGATCTGTCCCACCTGCCCGGGCCCGGTCTTGGGATCGGGCATCGGCCCGAGCTCGCTGGCCAACAAGTTCAACTACGGGGTCGACTATCCCCGCGCCCTCAACAGCCCCGGGATCAACGCTCCGGTGGGCCCTTGGCCACAGACGGTCTCCTTCGGCGCCATGTTCGGCGCCTACAGCATCAACTACCGCAGCGAGCCGCTGGCGCCGCGGGTGACCGGCATCGACGGCGCCCCGCCACCGGCCACCGGCGAGCGATCGGCGGCGCGCGACTACGCCCAGGCCTATCGCTCGATCGAGCGCCAGAACCCGGCCCTCAACGTCCAGCCGGACTGGTACCCGCCGCTCACCGGCGGCGCCGAGGGACAGGATCCGATGACGCCGCTGCTCGAAGCCTATGCCGGCGACCGGCTGCAAATCCGCACCCTCACCGGCGCCCATTTCCTCAACCACCAGTTCACCCTGCGCGGCCTGCCCTGGTTGTTCGAGCCCTCGCTGGCCAACTCCGGCTATCGCGCCGCCCAGTCGACGTCGCTGTCAGAGCACTTCGAGATCAACGTTCGCCTGCCCGCCGCCCAAGGAGCACCGCGGGTGGACTACCTCTACCAGACGGACTCGAACGTCCAGGCCCAGGGCAAGGGCGGCTGGGGCCTGCTGCGCTCCTACGGCGAACGGCAGGAATTCCTCGCCCCGCTACCGGACAACCCGCCACCGGAGCGCCATCGTCCGACCGCGATCGACACCGCCGGTCGTTGGGTATGCAGCCCCGACTCCCTCGCCGAGCGGGACGGCTTTCGAACCCGGCGCTACCGCGTCTTGGCCCTCGACGCCGAGAGCTTCGCGGCGGGCACAGCCCTCCCCTATCGCAGCCCGGTGGACCTCGAGATCAAGATCACCCAGGCCGACGACTCCACCGTGTCCGACTCTCTGAGGACGGCCCTCGAGTCTCCCAATGGGGTGGTCTACGTGCTGGCCGAAGACGTGGTGAAAACCTCCGAGGGCTGGCAGTTCCGAGAAGGGCGACAGCACGAGCCCTTGGTGCTGCGCGCCGCCGCCGGCGACTGCCTCGAGGTCACCCTCGAAAACCATCTCGACCCCCAGGCCGCCGCCTTCGTCACCGACAATCCCACCGACCAACCCCTGGTCAATCCCCTGCAGGGCAGCCCGGAGTGCACCGACGCCGGCTATCGGGAGCGTCTCCTGGCGGTCCAGAGCGGTAGCGATCCGACCGCCCTCGACGGCTTCGGCAAGCTCTGCGCCGGCAGCTTCGCCGCCTCGACCCGGATCGGTCTTCATCCCCAGCTGGTGACCTACGACCCGCTCGTCGGAGCGGGCTACGACGCCGGAATCAATCCCGTTCAGACGGTTCCGGCTCGCCGAACCCACGACGACGAAGGCCCGGTACCGACCTCCACCTCGTACTGGTTTGCCGGCCACGTCGAGACCCACGACGAACACGGTGGTCTCGCCCGCGAGTACAAGCCGGTCGAGTTCGGCGCCGCCAATCTGCTCTCCGCGGACCCCCTATTCCAGACCTCCAAGGGCCTCTTTGGAGGATTGATCATCGAGCCTGTGGGTTCCCGCTGGGTGGAGGACGCCAACACCCGCCTGCAGGCCACCATCTATCCCGCCCAAGGACCGCCGTACCGCGAAGGGGTGCTCTTCTTCCAGGACGACCTGGAGCTCTACTTCCGCGACCAGAACCACCGCTACCAGGCCCTCAACGTCCTCAACGTGGGCAACTTTTCTGGCCAGGTGGCGGCGGTGGGCTACGGCATCGAGACGCCCCTCCTGCGCATGGCACCACCGGCCGCCCAAGACCTGACCACCACCGCTCCCGCAGCGCCGGGAGACACCGAGCCCCAGCCCTATGGCAGCCTGCTGCTGTCGGACTTCGCGCACCAGCAGTGCTGGTTGTCGAGCGCCCAGGTGAAGCGGGATCCCTCGACCACCTTGTTGACCGCCCACGCCGGCACTCCCTACCGCCTTCGCCTGCTCCACCCCCTGGGCAACTTCACGGGACAGACCTTCGTGCTGCACGGCCACGGCTGGCAGGAGGAGCCCTACGTGCCGCTGCCTGGCCGCGACAACGTCGCCGGCTACGCCGGGCCGGGTCCGGTGCCGCAAACCCTGGGCGACAACCCGTTCTCGCAGTGGTTCGGCTCGCAGGGCGGATTCGGCTCCGGCGAGCACTTCGACGTCGTCTTGGCACCGGTCGGCACCGGCACCGGGAGAGCCCGGCACAACGGCGCCGGTGGACAGGACCGCGTTCCCGGTGACTACCTCTACCGGAGCTGGCAGTCGAATGGCTTCACCGGTGGCGCTTGGGGCCTGTTCCGGGTCGGTCCGGAGGTCGCAGCGAACGAGCACCGGGACATCGTGACGGTGCTCAGCGCGGTGACCGCCGACACCACCGACGGAGCGCTGACCACGGTCATCGGTAGCAACAGCTCGATCCTGGGATCGCAGCCCGGCGAGCGCCGCTTTGCCAGCCGCCTGTCGCTCTACGCCGGCAGCGACTGCTCGGGAGAGCCACTGGCGACGCTCGATCTCGAGGCTCCCACCGGACCCACCCGCACCTGGTCCTGGACCGGCGACCTCGGCGATTCCACCGCGGTGTGCGTCGCCTCCGACGCCGGCGGCCGGGACACGGCCGAGGTCACCACGGCGATTCCTTGCCCGGCGATTCAAACCGCGTCGGCGCAGGAGGCGAGCCAATGAGCGTCGCGGCTGGGAGGTCAGCCTCGAGACCCGTCAACCCTTGGCGAAGGCTCGCGCTCTTGCTGCTCGTCCTGGCCGCGGCTGGGACAGGGGCTGGAGCAGGGGCCGCGACCTCGAGGCTCGAGGACTCGACCACCGTCGCCGGAATCGTCGTCGAGGTGGAGCTCGCGGGAATCCCCGCCTCCGAGTCAGCACCGGCAACAGCCGGCGAGCTGGTCGCGGAGCAACCGGCTCGCCTGCGGCTGTCGCTGCGCGACACCGCCGCCGCGACTCCCCTGAGCGGCGCCCAGCCCGCCGCCTGGATGGGCCGCCGCCTGGGCGCGGGCACCCCCGCCTGCGGCGAGCGCGTCGCCGACTACCTCTCCGGCAGCCTGCTCTCCCGCGCCGCCGTCGACTTCAACACCTACTACATCTTGACCCTCAACCACGACGCCACCCTGAGCGTGGTCGATCCGCTGTTCGGCTACGGCGGCAGCCGCTTGCTGACCCTCGTCTCGCTGGCCAGTCGCGGCTCCGATTGGGTCCTGATGGAGCGCGACCCCAGCCTTCCCGGGCGCCTCTACATCAGCCAGCCGGAGACCGGCCAGGTGGCGGTCCTGCGCACCGACACCTGGCGTATCGAGCGCCAGCTCGAGGTCGGCCCCGGGGTCTCCCGCCTGCTGCCCCAAGGGGATGGCGCCTTCGTCTGGGCGCTTCATGCCAACGGCGTGACCCTGATCGACAGCCGTTCCGGCGAGATCGCCGCATCCCTGCCCTTCGAGGACTCGGACCAGAGCCCCATGGCAGCGATCGACATGGTCCTCGATCAGGACGATCGGCACGCCTATGTCGTGCGGCGGCCGGCCATGGCCGAGGGAATGAGCGAGGTGCAGGTCATCGACCTCCGCCAACGCGCCATCCTGGGACGCCTCCCCACCGGCCGGGGCGCCACCTCGATCGCCTGGTCATCGCTCGCCCGCAGCGCCTGGATCAGCCACGCCGACGGCGCTCTGGTGGCCGTCGGCATGGCCAAGGGACGACCCGACTTGCGCCATCGCCTGGCCGCCGGCGCGCCGCTCGACCAGATTCGCTTCGCTCCCGAGGGCCGACTGGCCTTCGCGCTGTCGCGGCAGAGCAATCTGCTCCACATCGTCGATGCCGCCCGCGGGCGACTGATCAAGAGCGGTCCGATGGCCGGTGAACCCGACCAGGTGACCTTCTCCAGCGAGCTCGCCTACGTGCGCCACCGCGGCAGCGAGCTGGTGTTGATGGTGCCTCTGGAAACCGCCGGCAACGCCCATGAGCCGATCCAGACCGCCGACTTTCCCGGCGGTCAGCGACCCTACGCCCGCCGGGGAGTGCCGATGCTCGCCCCCTCCCTCGCCAGGGCGCCGGGCGCCAACGCGGTGGTGATCGCCAACCCCGACGACGAAGCGGTCTACTTCTATATGGAAGGCATGGCGGCCCCGATGGGCGAGTTCTCGACCCAGGGTCGCCGGCCGCTGGCGGTGCGGGTCGTCGACCGCAGTCTGCGCGAGGGCGCGCCGGGCATCTACGAAACGGTGGTGCGACTCGACGAGGCTGGCTCCTACGACCTCGCCGTCTTCCTCGATGCTCCGCGCGTCATTCACTGCTTTGGCGTCACCGTCGAGGCCGATCCGGCGCGTCCGGAAGCCTCGTCACCGATGATCGCGAAGCTGGTCGCGGGCAGCGTCCGAGGCCTGCGCGGCGGCGGCGTCGAGCTCGACGTCGAGCTGGCGGGAGCGCGGCTGGAGGCCGCGCCAGAGCTCGTGCTGCTGGTGCAGCGTCTCGCCGGCGGCTGGCATCAGCGCATTCCGGCAACCCTGGTGGCGCCGCACGGGGCGCGCTACCGGGCGCGCCTTCGCCCCGCCATGCCGGGCGAGTATCTGGTCTGGATCGAGTCTCGGGCCGCGGGATCGAACGCCGCTCCCCTCGCCCGGCTGCAGGTGCCAGCGACCCGGCCGGCGCCATGAATCGCCTCCTGCCACGCCGGACCAAAGCGATCGCCCTGGTGGCCGCCATGGTGACCGCCCCGGCGATCGCCGGCCAGGCCGACGAGATCGAGCTCGGGCGGCGACTCTATGAGAGGGGCCTCGGAATCGATGGACGGCCGGTGACCGCCGTTCTCGAACCCCCGACCTTGCCGTCTGGGCAGGCCGCCGGCCAGGGGGTCGAGCTCTCCGCCGCCACTTTGCCGTGCGCCAGCTGCCACGGTCCGGAAGGTCGCGGTCGCCCCGAGGGTGGCGTCCGGCCCAGCGACCTCCGCTGGTCGGCCCTGACTCGCCCTTGGACCGCCGGCACCGCCCACGGCAGGTCCCACCCGCCCTACGATGACCCCAAGCTGATCCGCGCCGTCACCATGGGCCGCGACCCGGCCGGCCATCGCCTGCAGGTCGCCATGCCGCGCTATCGGCTGAGCCACGGCGACGCCCGCGCCCTGCTGGCCTACTTGAAGACCCTCGGCGAGGCGCCGGCCCCTGGGGTAAATCACGACTCCGTGACCCTCGGCGTTCTGGTATCGAGCCCGCCGGACGACGCGCAGCGAGCCGCGATGGCGGTTTTGCAGGCCTGGCAGGCGGACCTCGCGACTGGCGGCGGAGTCTACGGCCGCAACCTCCGGCTCGCGGTCTTCGCGGCGGACGCTGCGACGGCATCAGAGCCTCCCGAAGTCCTCGCTTGGATCGTCCTCGGCGCCGCTTCCGCCGCCGAGCTCAGCCCGCAGACTCCGGCACTCCTCCTGGGAAACACCGCGTCACCCTGCGCCGATTGCCTGCGAGTGGCGGCCTCGCTGGCTCCGTCACGACGCTGGCGTGAGCTGCAGCGGCGCCACCACCTGCCGACCGACCACCTCCCCAACCAGCTTCAGGCCCTGGCAGTTGCCGAAATTCTCACCACGGCCCTGGAATCCACCGGCCGCGAGGTCGATCTCGTCGAGCTTCGGCGCAGACTCGCAGAGCTGGTCCCTCGAAGCGAGGGCCAGCAAACGAACTGAGCTTCCGAACGTCAAGCAGGGGCAGCCGCCCGACGGGCTCGAAGGCACGCGGGGCCCTGACCACGGCTCACGCCTGGCTGGCCTTGGCCTGCTTCTTGGCGTACTTCTCGGCCTTGCGACGGACGCTGTTCCAGACCTGCGTCAAGCCCATCGCCTTCTTCATCGCCAGCAGCGTCGCCTGGACTTCCTGGCGGGTCTTCTGGGTGCCCTCGAAGATGAGCTGGTCGACCAGGCCGGTCTGCGAGGCGAAGCGCTCACGGCGCTCGCGGATCGGCGCCAGGAAGGCCTCGAGGGCCTCGGCGAGACGCTCCTTGACCTCGACGTCGCCGACGCTGCCCTCGCGATAGCGCGCCTTGAGGGCGTCCACCTGGGCGGTGTCCGGATTGAAGGCATCGTGATAGGCGAACACCGGATTACCTTCGACGGTGCCGGGAATGTCGGCCCGCACGCGATTGGGATCGGTGTACATCGACATCACCTTCTTGCGCACCGTCTTGGCGTCGTCGGAGAGGAAGATGGCGTTGCCGAGGCTCTTGCTCATCTTGGCCTGGCCGTCGGTCCCCACCAGGCTCGGCACGTCGCCGATCATCACCTCGGGAATCGGGAAGACCTCGCCGTAGAGATGATTGAAGCGCCGTGCGATCTCGCGCGTCACCTCGATGTGGGCGGCGTTGTCCTTGCCCACCGGCACCAGGTGCGAGCGCACGCACAGGACGTCCGCCGCCTGCAGCACCGGATAGCCCAGCAGACCGTAGGGCATCTCCGCCTTCTGAGCGCCGGCCGCCATCTCCTTGAGGCTGGGAATGCGTTCGAGACGTGGCACCGTCACCAGGTTCTGGAAGATCAGGTTCATCTCGGCAACTTCGGGAATGGCCGACTGCAGGTAGAAGGTCACCGCCCCGGGCTCGATACCGGCCGCCAGGCAGTCGAGCACCAGGTGGCGCGCGTTGTCGGCGCTGGCAACGATGTCGTCGCGGCGATTCTTGGTGGTCAACATGTGGGTGTCGGCGATGATCAGGAAGGTCTCGTACTCCTGATGCAACCGCACCCGATTCACCAGGGTGCCGACGTAGTGGCCGAGGTGGAGCTTGCCGGTGGGCCGATCACCGGTGAGGATTCGCTGGGTGGTCATGGTCGGCAAAGGATAGCCGAGGCGCCAGCACGCTCCAAGGGAAGAGGGAAGGGCGGGGCGCGGTCAGGCGAAGAGCTGCGGCGGCTCGGCCGGCGCCACCGGCTCGGGGGACCCGACGACGCGGCCGCTGGGGTGCAGGAAACGACCCCCGCCGAGATGGAGCAGGCAGGTGTTGCGGCCTTCGTCCTTGGCCCGGTAGAGAGCCTCGTCGGCGAGCAAGAAGATCTCGCTCGCGGTCTTGATGTGGAGCTCCGGAAAAACCGCCACGCCGGCGCTCATCCGCAGGGGCAGACGGTGCCCCTCGATCTCGAGATCGATCTCCTCCACCTGTTGCCGCAGGCGCTCGGCGATGGCGAGGGCGGCATGACCCTCGATATCCGCCAGCAGGAGGGCGAACTCCTCGCCACCGTAGCGCGCGAAGACGTCGTTGGTGCGCTTGAAGGAGGCCAGGACCGTCGCCACGGCGATCAAGGCCTGATCGCCGGCGGCGTGGCCGTAGGTGTCGTTGATGCGCTTGAAGTGATCGAGATCGCACAGGATGACGCCGAAGGCGCCGCCGCCGTCGCAGGCGCGGTGGTAGACCTCCGCCAGACGCCGCTCGAGCACTCGCCGCACGGCAGCGCCGGTGAGCGGGTCCTCGCGCGCTTCGCGATCGAGCAAGGCCTGATGCAGGGACGCCGACATCTGGGGCAGCAGGGCATCGAAGAGCTCGAGCTGATCGGCCACCAGACGGCGCGGATCGCACCACACGCGCAGACGGGCGGAGATACCCTCGCGGGATCCCAGGGAGCGATCGAGAACTCGCCAGTCGGAGCGCCGATGGACCCCGGGGATCGGCGGTGGGTGCGGCGTCGGGATGATCTTCCCTTCCACCAGAGCGCCGTCCGGCCCCGCCCCCCAACGGCGCTGACTACCCTCCTCGCCGGTGATCTCGAGAACGAACCACTCGCAGGCCACCACCTCGCGACACTCGACCTGAATCCGGTCGATGACGGCATCGAGCTCGACCACCGGGCCGATCATGCGCTCCGCCGCCCTGCGCACCCGCCCCAAACCGGCCAGGCGATGACTGGCGCCACGGTAGAGATAGGCGTTGCGCGCCGCTTCGAGGGCCAAGCCGGCAACCGCCGCCAGCAGCAGGAGAAGTGCGCCGTGATGCTCCGGGCGGAGCAACCGAGCCGCTCCCAGACCGACGATCCAGGCCACCCCGTCGAGGGCGAAGGGAGCCAGGTCTTGGCGGCGGACCAATCGCCGCCAGGCCTGCCCGGGCTGGGCCGCGTGCAGCAAGCGATCAGCGGCGATGATGGTGAGCTGTGCGAGCAGGTAGAGGAGCAGGGCCAACGGCCCCGACGCCAGCCAGGTGGCGAAGAGGACCGCCATGGCGGCGCGCAGCGCGGCGCGACCGTGGTGCGGCAGGCTGACCCCCGCCAGCCCTCCGATGCGACCGTTGACAAGACCGCCGAGAAACACCGCCAGACCGGCTCCGACGGCGGCTCCGACGGGCCCGAAGGTCACCGCCAGACTGGCCACCGCCACCGCCCCGACCCCGAGGGTCCGTCCTCCCAGGGGGCGGTGCACCGAGGCGCAGGAAGCCACCAAGGCGAGCACCAGCCAGAGCCAGAGCGGGGCCTCGGCGTCCAGGGAAAGGGCTCGACGCCATCCCAGAACGGTCAACAACGAGACCCCGACCAGCGGCGGCAGGACCGTCACGAGAAAGGCACGCAGCCTGAAAGGTTCGCGCATCCGCTCTTCGACCAAGGCGATGGTACCAGCCAGGCGAGGCAACGGATTGCCGGTCGAGCGAAACGGCCGGACGACCGGTGGCGGGATGTGGTTCATTTCTTCGGGCGTTCGCGGTGGTTCGTTCGTGGTCCTTATCTCTATAGACTCGCGACGACGTGTTTTCCCAACCCCTCGAGGAAGAAATCCTCGACAGCGCCAGCCTCGATCCCGCCGCCCGCGAGCGCGCCCTGCGCGGACTCGGCCGGGTCAATCGAGTGCTCTTCGGCTTTCAGCCCGTCCGCCGGAGTCTGCTCCCCCTGTGGACGAAGGGACCACCTGATTTGTGTGTTCTCGACCTCGGGACCGGTTCGGGAGAGACCGCCGCACGCTTGGCCCGCGCCGCTCGACGGCGCGGCATCGCGGTGCGGGCGATCGGGGTCGACCGCCAGCTCGGGCACCTCCTCTTCGGTCGCCGGGCGGGACACCACCAGCTCCGAGTGGTGGCCGATGCCCGCCATCTACCGTTCGCCGACGCAGCCTGTGATTGGACTCTCTCGAGTCTGTTCTTTCACCATTTCGACGGCCCGGCGAACCGCGCCGTCGTGGCCGAGATGAACCGGGTTGCGCGTCGCGGAGCGGTGGTGGTCGACCTCCGCCGCAACTGGCTGGCCGCGCTGCTGGTGCGATTGCTGCTTCCGCTCCTCGGAGTTTGCGCCGTCACCCGCCACGATGGGCGGTTGTCGGTACGCCAGAGCTGGCCCCTCGCCGAGCTCAGGCGCTGGGCCACGGTCTACCAGGGCGCCGAGGTCCGGCGGCGCTTTCCCTTTCGCTTCTGCCTGGTGATTCCGACCAAAACCGGCGCGGCGGGCCGGGCGAAGGCGCCGGGCGCCGCGAGCTGAACTCCTCGGGCTGAGCGCCGCGAGAACCTGAGGATTGGACCGCTGGCCCGAGGTCAGAGGTCACGCGCCGCCGGCAGACCGGCGAGACCCTCGGCGTCGAGAGCGGCTGCCGCGATGGCCAGACCGACGGCGCGCTCGGCCAAGGTCCCGATCTGGTTGACGTGGGCTCGACGGGTACCGCAGGAGAGGGTGACCACCAGGTCACCGTCGTAGAGCGTGAGGGCCGGCGCCAGAGCGCGATGGAAGCCCCCGAAGGCCATCCGGCTGACCATCAGGGCGGCGTCTTTCGAAAGGGCGGCATCGCTCATCACCACCGCCAGGGTGGTGTTGCCTTGCCAGGGATCGAAGGGATCCGCCGGGAGATTTGCCAGCACCGCCTCGGCACCGGCAAGGGAGGGCGGCGAGCCATCTCGGCGACAGCCGGCCAGCAGTCGGCCGCTGTCGGGATCGCGAACGTCTCCGAAAGCGTTGACGGCGACCGCCGCCGCCACCGTCGGGCCGCCCTCCGGCGTCAGCGCCACGAAGCCGAAGCCGCCCTTCATGGCGTGCTCGATTCCCCGCGCCTTGCCGACGGTGGCCCCGGTGCCGGCTCCGACATTGCCGGTCGCGATGGTGCCTGCCGCTGCCGTCTCCAGGGCCTCTCGGACCAACGCTGTCCCGGGCCGCGCCGCCGGATCGCCCACCCCGAGGTCGAAGAGGATCGCCGTCGGCACGATCGGGATGACCCCGAGCTCGGTGGCGAAGCCATGACCACCCTCCACCAACCAATCGGACACCGGATCCGCCGCCGACAGGCCAAAGGCGCTGCCGCCGGCGAGCACCACCGCGTGGGCCCGGCTGGCGACGTGCTGAGCCAGCACCAGGGAATCGAATTGCCGGGTCCCGGTAGCGGCACCGCGAACCTCGGCGGCGGCCATCACCCCCGCCGGGCAGAGGATGACGGTGACCCCGGTGCCGCCGGCCAGGTCGCTGCCGTGGCCGAGGGTCACTCCGGGGATCGTCAGCTCGGCGGACGGCGTCGGCAGCTCAGCCATCGGCTGCGTCCTTCCGCGACTCCATGAAAAAGGCCGGCCCGAGAAGGGCCGGCCTGCACTGCGGTCGCTCGGACAAGGGCCTCACTGCACCGGGAAGCCCTGAACCTCGAGGTTCGAGAAGCGCCATCCGATGGGCGGGTAGAAGGCGTTGTCGAAGACCCGCGACAGCCCGAAGATGAGGTTGATGCCCTCGCCGTTGTGGACCACCACCGGGTTGGTGATGCCGCCGGACACCTGCTGGATCAGGCTGCCGCCGCGGAACACCAGCAAGGTCGCCACCCGCTGCGCCGTGTCGTAGGTGAACTCGACGCGAAAGTTGGCGCGCTCGGACCAGTTGGTCGGACCCTGCACTTCGCGCTCGTTGCCGAGATCGAGGATGGTCTTGTCGCGATCGCCCCGCACGAACAGCGCCGCATAGAGCGGGCCGCCGTTACGCACGAAGTTGAACACGGTGTTGAACAGCGGCCCACGGTAGCGCTCGATCCGCATATCGAACTCGAAGGTGACCAGCGAGTACTGCACTCCGGCCTCGAGATTGTCGAGGGGAATGCTGAGCACCGGGTTGCTGCTGGTGCTGACGAAGAACTCGCCCTCGCGGCGCAGAATGCCGACCGACCCCGGAGCTCCCGGACCGACGCGGTCCGCGCCGCTCACGGTGGCGGCGTGGAAGGCGATGCCGGTGGGCTCGGCGTCACGGGTCACGCCGTAGGCGAAGAAAGGCTGCGAGCACTTGACGTCCATCCGCACGTCGCCGACGCTCTCTTCCCCGAGGATGCCGAGGGCACCATCGAAGTGACGATGGCCGAGGGGGGGCACGACGATGACCGCGGTCTGCTGGATGCGGGTCGAATCGGAACGGTAGAGGGTGAGGTCACACTGCGCCGGCTCGGTCCCGAAGGAGATCACGCCGACATCCGAGCGGGCGCCCGCCTGCGAACGCTTGAGACCGAGCACACGGCGGGTTTCACCGGCATTGGCCACCTGATCGCGACCGACGATCGGCATGGTGCCGGTGGCCACCGAGAAGCCGTCCGGGGTCACCCGCTCGAGCTGGGCGGAAAAGCTCAGCTGAGGAGCGCTGTCGAGCTCGAGCATGCCCGTCGCTCCGTCCGGCACGATGCTCTGCAAGCGCACCGTCGCCCCGGGGTTGATCGACATCAGGGTGCCGACCTCTTCCTCGTTCTCGGGCGGCGTTCCGTCGGTGTTGGTGGGAACGAACCGTGTCCGAAAACGACGGACCTCGGCACCTTCGTTGGTCACGAAGATGTTGGTCCGGATCGTCTCGCCGTCAATCGGCGTCCCAGACGCCACCGGAACATAGACGCCGTCGGCCCAAACCGGCGCCGCAAGCAAGAAAGCACAGCACACCACAATCCCACAAATCGCGTTCTTCATCAGTGCAACAACCTCCTGTGGCTGAAACCCTCGGCAAGAGGACCAGGCTGGAAATAAACCGTAGTGTATTTTGCCATATTTTGCAACCGAATTTGTGCAATTCAAGGCCAGTTTCGGCCAACTTCGAGTAACATACGGCCCAGGCCCGACGGGCGATCTCCATCTCCCGTGACCAACGGACATTCCGAGAGCTCGAACCATGCCGGAAACATCTCCGCAAAGCCCGGTTTCTGCGGTCGTCTGGAACTGGCGTCATCCCGCGCCGCCAGAACGTTCCGAACACAACCTCCGCCGCGAGGGCATCGTCCGCGCCGTCATCGGTTTCGCCGTCGCCGCGCTGATCTTCCTGTGGAAGCCGGTCTTCGGCATGGTGGTGGCGGGAATCACCGCCACCCTGCTCCTGCTCGCCTTGGTGGCACCGAACACCGCCTACCGCGCCGTCTCCCATGGATTGGCGGTGTTCGCCCAGTGGGTGGCCCAGGCGGTGACCTGGATCCTGATGACGCTGCTCTACTACCTGATGGTGACTCCGGCGGGTTTCCTGCTGCGCGTGACCGGCGGCTCGCGCATCACCCACGGCGCCGACGCCGAGCGCACCAGCTACTGGGAGACCACCGAACAGGCGGAAGCGTCCCTCGACCCCTACCGCCGACAGTTTTAGAGCCCTTTTAAAAGCCGCATCGAATCGAGTCCAGCCCATCTGATGAGGGAGCCGCCGTGAAGATTCTCGGGATCAGTTGCTACTACCACGACTCCGCCGCCTGCCTGCTGGTGGACGGCGAGATCGTCGCCGCGGCGCAGGAGGAGCGCTTCACCCGCCGCAAGCACGATGCCGGCTTCCCGTCGCGGGCGGTGGAGTACTGCCTCGCCGAAGGCGGAATTCAGAAAGGCGACGAGATCGACCACGTCGTCTTCTATGACAAGCCGCTGCTCAAGTTCCACCGCATCCTCGAAACCTACCTCGGCGTGGCGCCGCGCGGCCGCCAGTCCTTCTCGCAAGCGATTCCCCTGTGGCTGCGCGAGAAGCTGTGGATCCCGCCACGCATCGAAGAGTCCCTCGCCGAGTGCGGCATCGAGAGCGCCGGCGACATCCTGTTCACGCCGCACCACGAGTCCCACGCCGCCAGCGCCTTCTACCCCTCGCCCTTCGAGGAGGCGGCGGTGCTCACCCTCGATGGCGTGGGCGAGTGGGCCACCACCACCATCGGCGTCGGTGAGGGCTCCCGCCTGGAGCTGATCCGGGAGCTGCGCTTTCCGCACTCCCTCGGTCTGCTCTACTCCGCCTTCACCTACTTCACCGGCTTCCGGGTCAACTCCGGCGAGTACAAGCTGATGGGCCTGGCACCCTACGGCGAGGGACGCTACACCCAGCAGATCAAGGACCACCTGATCGACCTCAAGGAAGACGGCTCGTTCCGTCTCAACATGGAGTACTTCGGCTACCTCTCCGGGCTGCGCATGACCAATGCCAAGTTCGCCGACCTCTTCGGCGGCCCTGCCCGCGAGCCGGAGTCGCCGATCAGCCGGCGCGAGATGGATCTCGCCCGCTCGGTCCAGGAGGTCACCGAAGAGGCCGTGCTGCGCCTCGCCCGCCATGCTCGCGAGGTCACCGGCAAGAAAGCCCTCTGCATGGCCGGCGGCGTGGCCCTCAACTGCGTCGCCAACGGCATCCTGCTGCGCGAGGGCATTTTCGACCAGCTCTGGATCCAGCCCGCCTCGGGCGATGCCGGTGGCGCCCTCGGAGCGGCCCTGGCGATCTGGTACAACGCCCTCGGCAAGGAGCGCCGGCCCGATGGCCGCCGCGACTCCATGGCCGGCGCCCAGCTCGGTCCGACCTTCTCGGACGACGAGATCCGCGACTTCCTCGATACCCGCGGCTATCCCTACCGCGAGCTCGGTGCCGAAGAGCGGCCGCGCGCCATCGCCGAGCAGATCGCCGGCGAGAACGTCGTCGGCCTGTTCCAAGGGAGGATGGAATTCGGTCCCCGCGCCCTCGGCAACCGCTCGATCATCGGCGACCCGCGGTCGAAGACCATGCAGTCGGTGATGAACCTCAAGATCAAGTACCGGGAGAGCTTCCGTCCCTTCGCCCCGACGGTGATGGAAGAGCGGGTCAACAAGTACTTCGACCTCGACGAGCCCTCTCCCTACATGCTGATCGTGGCCGGCGTTCAGGACGAGATTCGCAGCGCCGCCGAGGGCGACGAGCGCGACCTCGACCTGCGCGAATGGGTCAACCGGGCGCGCTCGGAGATCCCCGCCATCACCCACGTCGACTACTCGGCGCGGATCCAGAGCGTCAGCGCCGAGACCAACCCCGACTACCACGCCATCATCCGCGAGTTCGAGCAGCTCACCGGCTGCGGGGTGATCGTCAACACCAGCTTCAACGTGCGCGGCGAGCCGATCGTATGCACTCCCGAGGACGCTTACCGCTGCTTCATGCGTACGGAGATGGACTTTTTGGTCCTGGGCTCCTTTCTGCTCGCCAAGGGCGATCAGCCGGAAGTGCCGGACCGCGAGGATTGGCGCGCCGAATACCCCCTCGACTAGCCGTCAGGTAGAGACTTTCAGCAGCCTGCCAGCTGGCGATTCGGGCACCAAGTCTGCGGTAGACTCGCCGCGGGAGAGAGACGAGAACGATGGGCAAGCTGAGTTACGTGGGATCTCTGTTCAAGGAAGTCTGGGACTTCGCCCGTGAGAACAAGGTGTACTGGATGGTGCCCTTCTTCCTCGTGCTCGGACTGGTCGTCCTGCTGGTGGTGACCAGCGAGGTGACCGCGCCGTTCATCTACACCCTGTTCTAGGTAGCGCGCCGGAAGCGTCCTGTCGGCGCCCGGCCGATCGCCGACCATGACCGTCATGAAACGCCTACGCCCCTGGCACGCATTGCTGATCTTGGCCGCCATCATGGCGGTGGTCCTGGTTGCCGACTACGGCCTCGCCGACCGCTCGCCTTACACCCGCGTCGCGCCGGATCAGGATGGGTTCGTGCGCATCGACATCTCGCAGCTCGCCAACGAGCAGGTGAAGTTCTACCGCTTCCTGAACTGGGGCAATCAGGAGGTCAAGTTCTTCGTCGGTCGCGATGGCGAAGGTCAGGTTCAGGTGGCCTTCGACGCCAACGAGATCTGCTTCAAGCGCAAGCGCGGGTACGAGCACAGCGGCGAATGGATGGTGTGCCGAGTCTGTGACAAGGCCTTCCGCCTCGCCGAGGTCAACGATGGCGGCGGCGGCTGCAAGCCGGTGCCGGTGGCTCATCGGGTGGAGGGCGATCTGCTCCTGCTGGCCGAGGACGAAGTGCTGCGTGGCTGGCGCTACTTCCGCTAGCGGAAAGCTCCGGGCACAGCGGAATCGGGGACCGGCAGCCGACGTTCGTCTGCAGGACCATGGGGTAGCGGCAAGAGCCGGCGAGGACTGAGGCCTGGCCAGTCGCACCGCAAGATCTGCCGGTAGTGGCTCGGGCCGCGTCGGCGAGGGGGCGCCGGAGCCCCCGCGGAAATCGCTCACCGGCTTTGCCGAGGCACGGAAATACTGTAGAGTCACGGTTTTACCGGCCTTTTTAGCCGGTCTTGCGCGACGGGAAAGGGAACGCCAATGGTATCGACGGATTTCGTACTCTACGAGGAGGAGTTCCAACACCTCGAAGAGGCTCTGCGCCGGCTGCGGCATGACGCCCACGGCCGTGCTGTGTTCCTGATCGACAAGAACGGTCAGCAGATCGCCGCCACCGGCGAAATCGAGCAGTTCGACACCACCTCACTGGCGTCCCTGACGGCGGGCAACGTCGCCGCCACCGATGGCCTCGCCAAGCTGATCGGCGAGCGTGAGTTCTCGGTCCTCTTCCACGAGGGTTTGCAGGACCACATCCACATCTCCATCGTCGCCAAGCGGGCGATCCTGGTGGTCATCTTCGACGACCGGTCGTCCCTCGGTCTGGTGCGCCTGCGGGTCAAGCGGGCGAGCAGCGAGATGGAGCGGATCTTCGACTCCATGATGGCAAAAGGCAAGGAAGAGGTCGCCGATCAGGTCCAGGCGAGCCCCTTCGCCGAAATCACCGACGAAGACATCGACGCCCTGTTCAGCGACTAGGGCAATCCAACCGCGGGTGCGCCGGCGCTCTCCGGAAAGGGCAGGTTCCACGCCTGTCGAGAGTGATTCGAGGCTGCGAGCATGACTTTCATCAATTACGCCAGCAAAGAGATCAACTGCAAGATCGTCTATTACGGCCCCGGCCTCGGGGGTAAGACGACCAATCTCCAGTACATCTACAACAAGACGGCGCCGGAAGCGAAGGGCAAGATGATCTCCCTCGCCACCGAGGCCGATCGCACCCTGTTCTTCGACTTCCTGCCCCTCGATCTCGGCACCATTCGCGGCTTCAAGACGCGTTTCCACCTCTACACGGTGCCCGGGCAAGTCTTTTACGACGCCAGCCGCAAGCTGATCCTCAAAGGGGTCGATGGCGTCGTCTTCGTCGCCGACAGCCAGAGCGAACGGATGGAGGCCAACATCGAGTCCATCCGCAACCTCGAAAGCAACCTCAAGGAGCACGGGTTCGATCTCCGCGAGATCCCCTACGCTCTGCAATTCAACAAGCGGGATCTCCCGACGGCGGATCCGGTGGACAAGATGTACCGCACCCTCAACTTCAAGCGTGAGCCCACCTTCGAAGCGGTCGCGACCACCGGCGTCGGTGTCTTCGACACCCTCAAGTCCGTCGCCAAGCAGATCCTGATCGAGCTGCGCAAGCGCTAGCTCCTCCTGAACCCTGGGAAACGAACGATGTCAAAAACCTGGCAAGACTCGGAAATCAAGTACCTCAACCGCTACGCCAAGACCAAGACCTTCGACGAGCTCGTGCAGCGCTTCGACGTCGCGGCGGATCAGGTCACCGCCAAGCTCCTCGATCTCGGCCTGACCACCAAGGACGGCAAACCCGAGCAGGTGGCGGCGGACCCCTTGCTGGCGGTCTACGAAGACGCCCTCGAGCGCCTCTACAAGGAAGACTGGAAGAAGGCCTCGGCGCTGCTCGAGAAGATCATCTCCGAGAGCGACCAGCCGGAGCTCGCCGAGCGCGCTCGCCAGCTCCTGGGGGTCGCCGAGCGTCGCCTCGCCGCCGGCCCGAAGGAGGAGGACCCCTTCCTGCTGGCGGTGTGGAACCACAACCGTGGCGATCACCAAGCGGCCCTCGCCCTGTGCGAGGAGAAGGACCGCCTGAAGAAGGACGAGCGCTTCCTCTACCTCGCCGCCGCCGTCAAAGCGGCTTCCGGCGACGAGGCGGCGGGCTCGCTGCTCGAGCAGGCCGTCGAGATGAATCCCAAGAACCGGGTCTACGCATTCCACGACTCGGACTTCGACGACCTGCGCGCCACCGGCGACTACGCCCACCTGTTCGAGCTTGAGTGACCCGCGGCCGACCGACGGCCCCTCCCTGGTGGCGGTCGGCGGCGGCTCCGGCCTCGCCGTCCTGCTGCGTGGCCTCAAGCGGCAGGAGGCGTCCCGCCTGACGGCGGTGGTCACGGTGACCGACGACGGCGGTTCCTCGGGCCGCCTGCGACGGCAGTTCGGTGTCCTGCCGCCGGGAGATATCCGCAACTGCATCGTCGCCCTGGCGGATGACGAGGATCTGCTGGCGCGGCTCTTCCAGTACCGCTTCCCGAACGGCGCCGGCCTCACCGGCCACTCCTTCGGCAACCTCTTCTTGACCGCCTTGACCGGCATCACCGGCGACTTCTACCAAGCGATCCTGACCGCCGAGTCGATCCTCTCGGTACGCGGCAGCATTCTGCCGGCGACGCTGCAGGACGTTCGCCTACGCGCCCGCGGCCACTCCGGCCGCAGCTACGAGGGGGAGTCGGCCATCGGCACCTCCGGCGAGCCGATGGCGGCGGTGATGCTCGATCCGGCCACGCCGCCGGCCTTTCCGCCGGCGGTGAAGGCTCTGCGGGAAGCCGATCTCATCCTGCTCGGCCCCGGCTCTCTCTACACCTCGATCCTGCCGAACCTGCTGATTCCGGGCATTCGCCACGCCATCCAGCAAAGCTCGGCGCGGGTGATTCTGATGCTCAACCTGATGACCCAGCCGGGCGAGACCGACGGCTTCGACGGCATCGGTCACCTGCAGGCGATCCAGAATCTCGCCGGGGAATCGCTGATCGACACGGTTTTGACCAACTCTCGCCAACCTTCGGCCGAAGTTCTGCGTTATTACGCCGACAGCGGCTCCCATCCGGTCACGGTCGACCACGGAGCCTTCGAGAGCATCGGCGTCGAGGTCGTCGCCACGGATCTGCTGGCGGACGGCGACCTGATCCGTCATGATCCGGAGAAACTGGCCGCCTTCTTGCCCGGCCTGCTCGAGAAATCGCCATGAGCCATCCTCCCCGCATCGCCGTCATCCTGGCCGCCGGCCGCGGCACCCGCATGGGCGGCGAACGACCGAAGGTGCTGCACCGCGCCGCCGGACGCTCCCTCCTCGGCTGGTCCCTCGCCGCCGCCCGCGAAGCCGGCTGCGAGCGCATCCTGGTGATCGTCGGCTACGGCGCGGAACAGGTGAAGGAGGAGATCCACGGCGACGACATCACCTGGGTCCTGCAGCGCGAGCAGCGCGGCACCGGCCACGCCCTCGCCCAGGCCGAATCGGAGATCTCGGGCCCGGCCACCCTCCTGGTGGTGCCGGGCGACGCCCCGCTGGTCACCGCCGCCACCCTCGACGCCCTGGCGCAGCGGGTGGAGAGCGGCGGGTTCTGGGGCTCTTTGGCGGTGGCCGATCTCGACCGACCGGGATCCCTCGGCCGGGTGCTCGCGGCCGATGCCGAAGGTCGCACCCTCGACCGCATCGTCGAGGCTGCCGACGCCAGTCCCGAAGAGCTCGCGGTACGCACCGTCAACACCGGCTTCTACGCTCTGCCGGCGCCTGAAACCTTCGACTTCCTGCGCCGCATCGGCAGCGACAACGCCCAGGGAGAGCTCTATCTGACGGACGCCCCGGGGGTCGCCCGCGCCGACGGCAAATCGGTCGCCCTGCTCACCCTCGACGATGCGGCGGAAGCCCTGGGGGTGAACAGCCGGAGCGACCTGGCCCAGGTTCACCAAGCCCTCCTCGCCCGCCAGGCGGAGCGCCTGATGGCAGCCGGCGTCACCGTGCTCGATCCGGCGTCGACGGTGATCGAGGCGGCGGTCCAGGTAGGCGTCGACACGGTTCTCCATCCCGGCGTCCATCTGCTCGGCGAGACCGCCATCGGCGCCGGTTGTGAGATTCACGCCGGGTGCTGGCTACGCGACAGCCAGGTGGGAGACGGCACCGTGATGCGCCCCTACAGCGTGCTCGAGGAGGCGAGGGTCGAATCCCAGGTCCAGATCGGCCCCTTCAGCCGCCTGCGCCCCAAGGCCCACCTCGCCGCCGGCAGCCGGGTGGGCAACTTCGTCGAGGTCAAGAACGCCCATCTCGGACCCGGCGCCAAGGCCGGTCACCTGGCCTATCTCGGCGACGCCGAGGTCGGCGCCGGAGCCAACATCGGCGCTGGCGTCGTGACCTGCAACTACGATGGCTACGGCAAACACCGCACGGTGATCGGCGAGGGCGCCTTCGTCGGCAGCGACACCATGCTGGTGGCGCCCGTCGAGGTCGGCCGCGAAGCCACCACCGCCGCCGGCTCGGTGATTCACCAGGAGGTGCCCGAGGGCGCCCTGGGAGTGGGTCGGGCGCGTCAGAAGAACATTCCCGGCTGGCGCGAGCGCCAGGCCCGCAAACATCGCAAGGAGGAGTGACACCGTGTGCGGGATCGTCGGATACGTCGGCCACCGCGAGGTGGTCCCCCTGCTGATCGAAGGCCTGCGCAGCCTGGAGTACCGCGGCTACGACTCGGCCGGCATCGCCGTCGCCCACAACGGGCACATCGCCACCCTCAAGGCCGAAGGCAAGCTCGACCGGCTGGTCGAGAAGCTCTCGGACCGGCCGATCGCAGGCTCCTTCGGCCTCGGCCACACCCGCTGGGCGACCCACGGAGCTCCCAACGAGCGCAATGCCCACCCGGTGCTCGATGCGAAGGGCCGCATCGCCGTCATCCACAACGGCATCATCGAGAACTTCCTGCCCCTCAAGCAGCGGCTGCAGGAGCAGGGCTGGGAGTTTCGCTCCGAGACCGATACGGAGGTCATCGCCAACCTGGTGTCGAGCCACTACCAGGGGGACCTGGTCGCCGCCGTCTCGACGGCGCGCCGCGAGCTCGAGGGCATGTACGCCTTCGCCGTCATGGCGGTGGGTGCCGACCAGGAGATCGTCGCCGGCCGGCAGGGGCCGCCGCTGGTGCTCGGCCTCGGCGAAGCAGAGCAGTTCCTGGCTTCGGACCCGGCCGCTTTGCTGAGCCATACCCGCGACGTCATCTTCCTCGAGAACGGCGATCTCGCTCGCCTCACCCCCGGCGACATGACCGTCTTCGGGCCCGAGGGCGAGGTCGTCGACCGCCCCGTGCAGCGCCTCAACTGGGACCCCATCCAGATCGAAAAGGGCGGCTACAAGCACTTCATGCTCAAGGAGATCCACGAGCAGCCGCAGGCCCTCCAGGACACCTTCGCGGGTCGCGTCGACTTTGTCCGCGGCACCGCCGAGCTCGACGATTTCGGCCTCTCGCCGGAGACCCTGCGCCGCATCGAGCGCATCCACATCGTCGCCTGCGGCACCTCCTGGCACGCCGGCCAGGTCGGCAAGTTCATGATCCAGGACCTGGCCCGCATCCCGGTCGAGGTGGACTACGGCTCCGAGTACCGCTATCGCGACCCGATCGTCGATGACCGGGTGCTCGCCATCGGCATCTCCCAGTCCGGCGAAACCGCCGACACCCTCGCCTCGATGGAGGCGGCCCAAGAGCGCGGCGCTCATCTGGCGGCGATCTGCAACGTCCTCGGCAGCCAGGCGACGCGCATCAGCGATGGCGTGATCTACACCCACGCCGGCCCGGAGATCGGCGTCGCCTCGACCAAGGCCTTCACCACTCAGCTCGTCGCCCTCTATCTCCTCGGCCTTCATCTGCGCCAGCTCCGCGGTCTGGAGAGCTCGCCGGAGCACACCGAGGGGCTGGCTCACCTGCCCCAGGCGGTGGACGAGATCGTGCGCCAAGAGGAGTCGATCGAAGCCCTCGGACGACAGTTCATGCGCCACGAGGACTTCCTCTACCTGGGCCGCGGGGTCAACTACCCGATCGCCCTCGAGGGCGCCCTCAAGCTCAAGGAGATCTCCTACATCCACGCCGAGGGCTACCCGGCGGGCGAGATGAAGCACGGCCCCATCGCCTTGATCGACGAAGACGTGCCGGTGGTGGCGATCGCCACCGGCGATCGCGTCTTCGACAAGGTTTGGAGCAACATGCAGCAGGTCAAGGCGCGCGACGGCAAGGTCATCGCGATCACCGATCGCTCGCCGGAGGAGCTCTCCGAGGTCGCCGATGCGGTGATCCAGGTGCCGCGCATGCCCCGCTTGCTGCAACCGATCGTCAACGTCATTCCGCTGCAGCTCCTGGCCTACTTCATCGGCGTTCGGCGCGGTGCCGACGTCGATCAGCCGCGCAATCTGGCCAAGAGCGTCACCGTCGAATAAGAGCGCTGCCCCAACGCCATGCTTCGCCTCTTGAACCGAGCGTTCGCGCCCGCCGGGGTCCTTTGCGCCCTCCTCTTTCTCGCCTGTGGAACACCACCGGGGCCGGTGATTCGCCTCGCCGAGGTCGACTCTCGGGAGGCGCCTCAGCCCCTCACCTTCCTCAACCACGAGCGCTTCGACACCGATCCGCGAGCCACCAAAGTCGATCTCTCGGCGGTGCGCTACGACCGCCTGAGGATTCGCGGCCGCGGTGATGCCGAGCTCGTCAAGCTGACCTGGAAGCTCTCCAACGAGTCGAAGACGCCGCGCTATCGCGCCCTCAGCTTTCCGGTCAACCCGGATGGCGAAGAGCACCTCTACGAGGTCGACCTGAGCCGCGAGGCCTACTGGGCGGGCCACGTCCACCGCATGACCTGGGCCACCAGCAGCGGAACCTTCGAAGCCCTCGAAGTCACCGCCCTGGGCTCCTCCGGCCGTCACCGGACCTCCGCCCTCGGCGGCATCTCGGTGCCGGTGCTGCCGGGTAGTGAACGCAGCGAGATCACGCTGCCGGACGACGTGCCCACCAGCGCCTTTTTCGAGACCCGCTACGGCATCTTGCCGCGCTTCAACCGGCAGGGCATCGAGGGTCGGTTCCGGGTGCTCACGGAGGACGGTGAGGTGTGGATGGATGCCAGCCTCGAGGGTGGCAACGCCGGCGGCTGGAGCAACTTCCGCCGCGAAGTGCAGCTGCGACCGGGCATGCGGCTGATCTTCGAGGCCAAGGTCAAGAACAAAGACCGTCCGCTGCCCGACGGCACCGCCCTGTGGGGGGGACCGACTCTACGCCCGACGCGCCAGCGGGCGACGAGGCCGAATGTCGTCGTTCTGGTGATCGACACCCTGCGGGCCGACTTCCTCGGCCTCTACGGTGACGAGATGGACCTCTCCCCCAATCTCGATCGCCTGGCCCAGGAATCGGTGGTCTTCGACCAGATGCTGGCCCCCAGCCCCTGGACTCTGCCGAGCACCGCCACCCTGCTCACCGGCTTCCACCCGCAGACCCACGGCGCCGGCCGGCTGCTCGGCAACTATGCCCCGACGGGCTTGATGGGCAGCGTGCCGACCCTCGCCCAAACCTTGTCCCAGAACGGCTATCGCACCGTCGGTATCTACAACAACGTCTACCTGGTGCCCTCCTTCGGCCTCGACCGCGGCTTCGACGAGTACGCCATCGTGCAGGGCGAAGACGAAGCCATCATCGACCGCGCCCTGGCGCGCATGATCGACCTCCAGGACGAGAGCTTCTTCCTCTTCCTCCACCTCTTCGGGCCGCACCATCCCTACAGCCCAGCGGCGGAGGACTGCCAGCGGGTGACCCGTGGTTTCGCCGGCGGCTACCAGGGCGACATCGGCTGCTCGCTGATCCGCCGGCCCTATCCGGAGTGGAAGGACCGCACCTGGATCCAGGGTCTCTATCGCGCCGAGATCGCCACCACCGACCGCGAGATCGGCCGCTTCCTCACCGGCCTCGAAGAGCTCGATCTGGCCGACGACACCATTCTGCTGGTGGTCAGCGACCACGGCGAGACTTTCTGGGAACGCTTCCGCCGTTTCCAGAGCCACGACTATCGCGATCAGGACCACGGCAACCATCACTACCAAGAGCTGCTGCGGGTTCCGGGTCTGCTCAAGGCCCCGGGGCTCAAGCCCCGGCGCATCGACGACGCCGTCGAGCTCGCCGACCTCTTCCCCACCCTCACCGGCCTCCTCGAGATCGACGGCCCACGCACCCAAGGCATCGACCTCGGTCCGGTGCTCGCCGGCGAGCGGCCACCGCGCCGTACCCTGGTCGCCGAGGGCCTGCTCTACGGACCACCGCGCTGGGCGGTGCGCCGCGGCCCCTGGAAGCTGATCGTGCCGGAAGATCCGATGATTCCGCGCGAGCTCTTCAACCTCGACGAAGACCCCGCGGAAGAGCACGACCGCATCGCCGAGCACCCCGAGATCGCCGCTCGCCTCTACGAGTTCGGCCTCGCCGAACGAGAGGAGCGCGACGCCCTGCGCCGCGAGCTGCGTGCCGGCGAAGACGTTCTCGACTCGACCTACCTCGAGTGGAACCACATCACCAAGTTGAGGGCCCTCGGCTACCTCCAGTAGGGCAGCACAGCGACTGCTTTCGGCAGAAGACGCAAGAGATTCCGGCCGCGGGCTCTGCCCTGCCGCAGGACCGCTTTCGGCTGTCCTGATCAGAAATCCTCACGGACCGTGAGCACTTCACGGACCCGAGTTCGTTGACTCCTTGTCAACCCGAAACTGCCCGCCCCGATCCGGGCGCCTGGAAAACGAACTCGAACCCGAGGAGTAGAAACCATGTCCAGAATTTCTCGTCTCCACCCCGTTCTTCTGATCGCGATCTGTCTCTGCCTCGCCGCCCTGCCGGCCAGCGCCCAGCGCCAGGGCTCGAGCAGCACCCTCACCGTCTCCGCCGGCTACGACATGTTCATCACCCCGCCGGACGGCTACAGCTTCTTCTACATCGCCGGCCTCGCCGACGAGACCATCCCCGAGGGCTTCTTCGGCTGTGTTCGGGTGGGCGGCGACTGCCTGCCGTCGGACGCCATCGCCTACCCGGTGCGGGTGCTCTTCGAGGGCCTCGCCACCGGCAGCCTCGGCCTCGAGCCGGGCACGATGGACAACAGCCCCTGCAAGGACGTCTCCGACGACACCAAGTTCGGCCGCCACTGCGCCGACGGCGTCGGCCACTTCTCCTCCACCAACCCGATGCCCTTCGACGAGGAGGAAGAAGACATCGACACCATCGTCCTGCGCGGCAACGACATGACCTTCGACGCCATCGGCGACGTGCGCAGCACCACCATCGAGCTGGTGTCGTTGTCCCTCGAGAGCATCAAGCCGATCACCGTCACCTACGGCAACGGTCGCATCACGCAGCGCTTCGACGTCATCGCCCGCGGCCCGCTGGTGCCCGGCCAGAAGGGCAAGATGGTCGTCTCCCGCACCGGCTCGAACAACGGCACCTACTTCTCGCGCCTGCCGATCTCCGTCGCCATCGCCTTCGAGAACACCGACCGACAGGGCCCTGGACCGAAGGAAACCCTCGACCTCGACCTCGACTTCGTCAGCGCCGAAGTGCCCTGGGAAGTGAGGAACTAGCGAGCTGCAACCGAAGTAATGAGCGATTAGAGGCCCTGACGGGAGTCGGGGCCTCACTCAACGGCCCAGACAAAAGAGACCTTGCTATATTCCTTATCTCAGCGAGACATCTCTTTGCCCTCGGGAGGGGCCCGATGAGCTTTCTTCACAACGACGAGCCGATCCTCTTCGGAGGGCCGAGCGCCTGGCGCCTGGTCTCCGAGATCGGCCATGCGGTCGCAGACTGCGCGCCGCCCCAGGTGTTCGGCATCCACGGCAACTGGGGCGTCGGCAAGACCAGCTTCCTCCACGGCCTCCACTGGTACCTGACGGGAAACTGCCCACAACAGCCAGACCACGAGGTCAAGGCAGCGAAGGCTGAACTGGAGGAGGCGCGCCTCGCCAGCCCTGATCTCAGCCTCGACGAGCCAGGAATCACCTTCCAGAAGGCGGTCACGGTGGTGTGGTTCGAAGCCTGGCGGTATCAGCACGAAGAGGTACCGATCGTGCCGCTGCTTCATGAGATGCGGGCCCACCTATCGTGGACCGCCAAGGCCCGCCGCAAGGCAGCCAATCTCGGGTCGACAGCGGTACGCAGTGCCTTGCTGGCGCTCGAGGACATCACGAAGATGATCGGCATCCAGGCCTCCAAGATCCAAGAGGCCGGGGAGCAATGGGAGCGCGAGAATCTGGCCGTGAAGCTCCCCTCCCACGTCGCCCGAGAGCAGCTCGAGGCGGCGGTTGGCGCTCTGCTCGGCCGCCACCAGGGAAAACCGCGGCGCCTGGTCATCCTGGTCGACGACCTCGACCGCTGTGAGCCGGAGATGGCCTACCGCTTCCTCGAAGGAATCAAGATCTACCTCAACCTGCCGAGCTGCGTTTTCGTCCTCGGCATGAACCAACAGATCATCGAGGAGGCCATCGCACCCCACCTGAGCTTCGTCAAGCCGGGAGAAGACGGAAAGGCGAAGCCGGCGCACCGCCACAAAGCCCACGAGTACATCGAGAAGATCTGCCAAAATATCTGGCACCTACCGCTGGTGGCCCGGCCCCACGAAATGTTGCGCGATCTCCTCGAAAAAGCAGGAGAGGAAGCCGAGATCATCGACCCCCTCTGCGCGGTGGTCCAGCACTACGGCTGCTTGCCACCGATTCCCCGACGCATCAAGGCCTTTGCCAACCTCATCGGGCGGCGAAGGGGGCACCTGAAGCAAGTGCACGCAACAGCGCAGCAGGAGCCCATCGCAACCAGTCTCCCATCCAGCGTCGAGCCCTGGGCGGCGATCACCATCGCCTTCGCCTACCTCTACACCTACCACCAAGTGCTCTACCGCATCCTGCGCGATCAAAAGCGGTTCTTCTACTCCCAGCTTCTCTCTTGGTGCGAGAACCCGGCGGAGCCACCGACTCCCGAGGGAGAAAAGGCGACCGGCAGCCGAGATGATCCGCCCGAGGTGCTGCGCGGTCTACAGCCGACCCACGAGCGCCTGGTCGTCGATCCCAGTGCCCCGACACCACGACTTGACTGGCAGCCTTGCATCGCCGACCCGGCGGCCTTCAACCTGTTCCGCATTCAGCGCTTGCTGTTCGAGATCGGCGACCTCGACGAAGCGGTCATCGAGGCCCTGCTCGATTGAGCCACGGCATCGGCCAAGCCCTACCTGGACGGCACGCCAAGACGAATGGCAAGACGGCGGGAGATAGACTCTCACCATGGTGAAAGAACGGCCCGTGCGGCACTATCGCCCTCACTCGGCCCCCCAGGCACCGCCGATCGCGGATCCTCGCGCGGAAGATTTCGTCAATCCCTTCCGGCACCGGCGTTTCCTCCGATATTTCCGCGATGTCGAGGAATGGCACGGCTACATTCGCTTCGTCAGCTTGCCGCAGTACCAGGACGACATCGACATTCGCTCCGAGCGCCTGTTCGTCGAGCCGGAGCTGTGCTCCCGCCACCTGGCGCCAGAGGAGCTGGCGACCTCGAAGCTCGAGCGCCACAAGCTTCTCAATGAGGTCGTCGCCCATCCTCGCTTGGTGCTGCTGGGCGATCCGGGGAGTGGCAAGTCCACCTTGGTGAGCTGGATCGCGCGCTGCCTCGCCGGGCCGGAGAGCAATGCCTGGGTCCAGAACCTCGGTCCCCTGCTGCCCATCCCGATCGTGCTGCGCGAGCTGCGGCTGACGGCAAAGGTCACCTGGGAGTCTCTTTGGAGCTCCTTTCTGAACCAGCCGGTGGCCAAGGCTCTTGGCCCTCTCGGCGCAGAGGTGCAGGAATTTCTCGACCGGGGCCAAGCGTACTTTCTTCTCGACGGCCTCGACGAACTCGCCGGCGACGCCACCCGCGAGGCGCTGCGCCGAGCCGCCCTCGAAGGAATGGCGCGTTACCCCGCTTGCCGCTGGCTGCTGACCTCGCGGGCGGTGGGCTACGACAGCGTGCCCTTCCACCAGGTCTCATGGACCGTGAGGGGGGACGAAGAGCTCGCCGGCGAAGACCTGGCCAAGGATCCGCCACGCAGGCCTCATCAGCTCGAAATCACTCAGCCCTCGGTCGAGGCGCTCGGACCAGAGTCGCACCAACCGGTGGCCACCTTGCGCTACCTGAGCCCGTTCTCGGATCGCGCCGTTCAGACCTTTGCTCGACTCTGGTTCGACCAGCGGACTCAAGCCAACGCCGCCTCCCGCGCTTCCGCCGAAAGCCTCTGGAAGGCCCTATGCGAGCGGCCCAACCTTTTGGCGATCGCCCGGGTCCCCAACCTACTGACTCTGATTGCACTGATCTTTCGCAAAGAGCTCGACCTGCCCGACGGCCGCCCGCGCCTCTACGACAAGATCGCCGAGGCCTACCTCGAGACCATCGACACCTTCTACAATCTTTCCCGACAGCCGTTCTCGATCGAGCAGAAGAAACGCTGGCTCGGCCGGGTGGGTTTCGAGATGCAGCGCCTGCGCGGCACCGCCGCGGAAGACGAAAACGATCCCGGTGGCATTCTGCTCGAGAAAGCCCAGGTGCTCGACTGGCTAGTCGATGAGATGCACGCCTCCGGACTCGACGATGCCGAGAGGGTGGCCGACGCCTTCCTCGACTACATCGGCCGGCGCAGCGGCCTGCTACTGCCGCGAGGCAAGGGCGTCTACGCCTTCAGTCACCTCTCCTTCCAGGAGTACTTTGCCGCGGTCCATCTGCTGCGCTTTGTGACCCTGCCCGACTGGCCCATCGAAGCTCGAGAGCCTTCGACCCACCTATCTCGGAAGCTCGCCTCCTATCCCGACCAGATCGCCTGGCTCGAAACCCTGTCTCTCTTGATCGGCATGCTGGCCGACAACGAAGCCTGGCGCAAGCTGCTTCTCGATTTCTTCTTCGGCCTGAGCTTCGAGGCCGTTCGAACGGCAAAGGACCGTCAGAGCGAAGTGCGCGCACAACTTCTCGCCGAAGTCTCCACCGACGTGCATTCGGGGTTTTCGCGATCGCTTCGCGAAGAAGCCTGGGCTGCCTGCTGGGAACGGGAGCTCAAGCTTCAAGAAGCTGAATTCTTCATGATTCCGGAATCTCGAGCTATCGACTTGCTGATCGCAAAGGCGGCCGTATTCGACAACTCGCCCTGGAATGGACTCGCCTCAGACACCTCCCTCGAAAAGGCAAACCTCGGCAGAACCCAGACCCAAGACGCGTCACCACTGCAAAACCTTACCAACCTGAAAACCCTCGACCTCAGTGCAACCCTGATCCAAGACGCGTCACCACTGCAAAATCTTACCAACCTGAAAATCCTCTACCTCAGTGAAACCCGGATCCAAGACGCGTCACCACTGCAAAACCTTACCAACCTGGAATTCCTCACCCTCGACGGAACCCAGATCCAAGACGCGTCACCACTGCAAAACCTTACCAACCTGAAAAACCTCTACCTCGACGAAACCCAGATCCAAGACGCGTCACCACTGCAAAACCTTACCAACCTGGAATTCCTCACCCTCAACGGAACCCAGATCCAAGACACGTCACCACTGCAAAACCTTGCCAACCTGAAAAACCTCTACCTCGACGGAACCCAGACCCAAGACGCGTCACCACTGCAAAACCTTACCAACCTGAAAATCCTCTACCTCGACGAAAACTCCTCAGAGGAAGCCAGCTAGCTTTCCCCTGACCGCGCTGGCACTCCGTACCCCGCATCTTCCTCCACCCCCGCCGCGGCCATCTCTTCGGCGCGCTGGCGACTGATCGCAATCTCGGCCTCGATGACCGGGCGATCCCATTCCGCAGGGGTCTGGATCCAGCCCTGGAGGTTGCGCAGGACGAGATCGCTCAGGAAGCGGACGTGATCCGGGCGATCGTTGAGGCAAGGAAGGTAGCGGTAGTCCTCGGTCTTGCCGCCGGCTTCGACCCAGAACTCGCGGTTGAGCTCTTCGAGCTCTTCAAGGGTCTCGAGGCAGTCGGCGGAGAAGGCCGGACTGACCACGTCGAGGCGGCCGATCTCGGCTCTCGCCAGCGCCTCGACGGTCTTGTCGGTGTAGGGCTGGAGCCACTCCTCGCGGCCGAAGCGCGACTGGAAACAGACGACATAGCGATCGCGGTCGAGGCCGAGCTCCTCGGCCACCAGGCGCGAGGTCTTGTGGCACAGGCAATGGTAGGGATCGCCGTTCTTGAAGTAGCGCAGCGGGATGCCGTGGTAGGAGAAGAGCAACTTGTCGGGCTCGCCGTCTCTCGTCCACACCTCGCGGATCGAGTCGGCCAGCGCTCGAATATAGGCCGGCTCGTCGTGATAGCCGAAGACGCTGCGCAGCTCCGGCACCCGCCGCCAGGTCATCAGCTCCGCCGCCAGGGCATCGAAGGTGGAGGCGGTGGTGGTGGCCGAGTAGTGCGGATAAAGCGGCAGGAAGAGAATGCGCCGACAGCCCTTTTCGCGCAGCTCCGCCAGCGCCTTGGCGATCGCCGGCTGGCCGTAGCGCATGCCGAGAGCGACGTGAATCGGCGTGCCGACCTCGGCTTGCAGAATCTTCTCGATCGCCGCCGTCTGCTTCTTGGCGATGACATAGAGGGGCGAGCCCTCGTCGGCCCACACCGACGCATAGGCCTCGGCCGACGCCTTGGGCCGGGTGGTGAGCACGAACAGGTTGAGGATGATCCACCACAGCACCCTCGGAACCTCGATCACCCGTGGATCGGACAAGAACTGGCGCAGGTAGGGGCGCAATGCCTTGGCAGTGGGAGCCTGGGGCGTTCCCAGATTGGCCAGCAAGACGCCGACAGCGGGCATCTCGGAATGGTCGAAACCCGGCTCATCCACGAACTTCGGCATGACAATTCTCCAAGGGAAAAAACGGCGGAGCGCTGGCTTCGAGCCATCCCTCCGAGCCCCTCGAAGTCTAGTGCCTCGGGACGGGCGGTGCCAGTCGATGCGTCGCTTGGGGAGGGCATGCGCCGAGTTCGAAGGTGCTGGTTATCCGGACGCCGAACGCCCGTGGGATCTGCCGGTGGCCTACGAGACGGCCCGCTCCGGGCGGAGGCATAACTCGCCTAGCGGCTCAAACAGATGCCTCCGCTCGTCCTCCACGGGCCTGAGGTCGGACTTCAAACACAGGTGCCCACGAGCTCAGGCGCCCGGCCAACCAGCCCCTCCGAACTCACACCGTTACATCCCCCCAGACCGTGGGTGCCAGCGGAATCTGATGATCCGCGCCGGTAGTAAAAACCCGACCAAGAGTTGAAGACCCGAAGTGCAACCACACCCTCCCTCCCCCCTCCCAAAAAGAGAGCTGGCCTAACCGAGGCCGGAAGGCCTCGGCGGTGCCGGCGTGGAGCGAAGCCTTCGTCCGCAGGGCAAGCACTCGGCAGTCCGACCCTAGGCCCGCGGAAGAAGAACGGAGGCATCTGTCAGAGCCGCTAGGCGAGTTATGCCTCCGTCTGGAGCGGGCCGACCCGCAGGCCACCGACCTCCCGACGCGGACGACCAGCGAAGCGCAGCGCCAGCACCGTCAGGTGCATCGGAACTTAATAAACCGCTCCGGTGATCCGACCGAACCTCAGCTCACGAGTTGAAGACCCGAAGTGCAACCCCACCCCTCCCTCCCCCTCTCAAAAGAGAGCTGGCCTAAACCAAGAGGCCGGCAGGCCTCGGCGGTGCCGGCGTGGAGCGAAGCCTTCGTCCGCAGGGCAAGCACTCGGCAG
>JBCCHV010000057.1 GCA_039028635.1 Acidobacteriota bacterium | reverse complement strand
TGTTTTTGCCGCGGGGTTGTCGGGGCTGGTGGGGGCTGGCCGGCCCCGCGGGGGGGCGGGGGGCGCGCACCGTCGCCTCCAGCTTGGGGGCACGATCGGGCGCCCGACGGCCCTTCTCCATGTAGGGAAACTGATAGCGAAAGACGCCCAGATCCGCCGCCGTCAGACGCGGCACCAGGGCTTCGAAGAAGCGGTGCTGCATGCCGGCGCCGGCGCCGTGGGCGAGGAGTAGCAGGGCTCGGGGATTCTCCGGCAGGTCGAGGAGGGCCGAGACCTCCTGGTCGATCTCGGGGATCGCGAAGCGCAGGGATCGGGTGTCGCTGGTCATGGCGGGACTCTATCCCGCGGTCGGCATCCCGCGGTCGTCGGCTAGCAGGTTGCTGAAAAACTCATCGGCAACCTGCGTCCGGGCCCGAGAGGGCCCGGCGGCGAAGCCGTGAGACGGGGTGAGCCCTGGACGGGGTGAGCCCCTACGCGGGCCGCCGAAAATCGCACTTTTTCGGGCGAGGGGGGGCGCTTAGCCCCCTGAAATAAACAGCTAGCAGCGCTGGAAAAGCCGCAAAGCGGACTTTTCAGCAGCCTGCTAGCGGGTGGCCGATCGCCACCGTGAGATGGTGGTACTCTCCCGCTTTCGCCGATGCTTCCGATCGACCCTCCACCACCCGAGAAGGACTCGAGATGGCCTTGATCAGCGGCTCCGCCAGCGTGACCCGCTTCAACCTCGTCCATGCCCCGGAACCGCCCGACTTCGAGCGCGCCGCCTTCCACGGCATCATGGCCGGCTCGGAGGTGCGCGAGGCGGTCGGCTTCATTCCCTTCGAGCCGGGGGCGCCCTGGGAAGTGGGAACGCGGCGTTACGCCTTCCGGGTGCGCATCGACAAGCTGCGCCCGGACCCGATCGCCGTCAAGGAGCGGCTCAAGCTGCTGGTGCAGACCGAGATGGAGGAGACCGGGGCGCCCTTCGTCGGTCCCAAGAAGCGCAAGCGGCTGCGCGAGCTGGCGGAGGAAGAGCTGATCGTTCAGTCTTCGCCGCGCAGCCACATCATCGAAGGCTGCATCGACGGCGACCTGGTCTACGTCGGCAGCACCGCCAAGGCCTACCTCGGAACGGTGCTCCAGCTGATGCGGCAGATCGACGTCGTCGCCGACTACAAGACCCCCTGGATCGACCTCGACGAGCCCGAGGTCGATGGCGAGATCGTCGAGACCACCGAGCCCGGCCAGTCGATCCTCGGCTGCCGCTTTCTGCGCAACCTGCTGGGTGACCGGGACATCATGGTGGAGCCCGAGAGCGGCTACGTTCGGCTGCAGACCCGCGATGCCCGCATCACTCTCACCGGGGCGGTGCTCAACGATCTGCGCCGCTATGTCGAGCGCGATGCCGAAGTGCTGGCCGCCAAGCTGGTGGCGGGGGAGAGCGGCTTTCGCTTCGACGCCCTCTCCTGGCGCATCGGCAGCTTGCGGATCGAAACCGGTCGCCACGACCACTGGACCGACCTCCTCGACGAGCGTCTCGAAAAGATTGCCGACGTCTACGAGCTGCTCGACCGCAAGTACTCGAGCCTCAAGCCCAAGGCACGCCGCTCCGAGACCCAGAACTGATCGCGGCGGAACTTCCCGGCCGGCAGGGCGTAGCTCTGGGGCATGGATACCGTGCGCGCACTCCGAGCTTCCGTTGGCACGTGGCGACGCCCTGGGCGAGGCTCGATCCCGCTCGGGTTGGCCCTGCTGATCCTCATGCTCTACTTCGGTCCGGCGCCGGCGCAGGCGGCGGAACCGCAGGGCGAGATCCTCTTCTACAGTGAGCACGGCGGCAAGGGCCAGCTCTACCTGCTCGAGCTGGGTGGCGGTGAGATTCGACCCGTCGGCCGCTCCGGCAGCCGCCCCGACCACTATCCGCAATGGTCCCCGGACGGTGAGCGCATCGTCTTCGAGTCCTATCGCAAGGGCGGCTGGCATCCCTGGGTGATGGATGCCGACGGCGGCAACGCGCGGCGAGTCAGCAACTTGCCGGGAGGCAGCCCGCGAAACTACGAGTTCGATCCCAGCTTCGCGCCGGACGGTGAAACGGTGGTGATGATTCGCGACTTCGATCTCTACCGGGTGCCGCTGCGTTCGCAGAAGTCCGGTCGCATCGGAGCCGCCACGCCGGACCTCTACGAGATTGCGCCGGTGGCCTCTCCCGACGGCGAACGCATCGCCTTCGCCGGCTTTCGCGAGAGCGATGACAGTGTCCACCTCTACACGGTGGACCGGGCCGGCAAAGACCGCCGCCAGTTGACCTCTGGCAAGGGCTGGAATCTGGCTCCCGCCTGGTCGCCGGATGGCCGGCACCTGTTGTTTTACTCGAACCGCGACGGCAGCTTCGAGCTCTACGAGCTGGCAGCCGCCGGAGGAGATAGCCCGCGACGAGTCCTGCAGTCGTCGGCAGCGGAGGAGGCGGGCTTCACCAAGACCGCCTTGATCGATCCCTGGGACAACGACAACGGTGCCGTCGAGCAGTACCGCGCCAGCTACTCTCCGGACGGCCGTTGGATCGTTTTCAGCCGTGAGATCGACGACGATCGCGAGCTGTTCGTGTGCGATCGCGCCGGCCGCGACATCCGCCGCCTGACCCGGCGTCCGGGACTCGATGGCATGGCCGCCTGGCGGCCGCGCGGCGCGGCGCCTTGAGTCGGGAGGCTGCGGTCACGGGGTCGCGAGCCGTCCGGTGATCACGTAGCGCAGAATCCCGACCACCTGCTCGGGGGTCTCCGCCACGGCGAGGGCGGCGGCATCGACCTCTTTGAGGGCATGGGTGTGCTGCGGGTCGTGCAGCACGATCAGCGGTGTCCCCAGGGCGGCGGTGAAGCCGGCATCGAAAGCGGCGTTCCACTGCCGGTACTGGTCGCCGAAGCGCACCACCACGATGTCCGCCTCGGCGAGCAGGGTGCGGGTGCGGATGGCGTTGACCTTGGCGCCCTTGTGATCGCGCCAGAAGGGCTTCGCTTCATCGCCGAGAAGGGTGGTTCCACAGTCGTCGCTGGCCCCGTGGTCGGTGACCGGGGCGGTGAGCTCGACCGGCAGGTCGGCGGCCTCGATGCCGCTGCGAATGCGCTCCCGCCAGTCACTGTGAATCTCACCCGAAAGGTAGACCTGCCAGATTTTCGTGCTCATCGCGAGCTCTCCTGAGGTTTCGATTTCGACCGGCATCCGAGGGCTGGTGCCGACCAGGGCGATGATAGCCTGCGCGCCGTGTCGCGGCGCTCCCTTCGCTTCGTTTCCAGCCTTGCCATCGGCTTTCTTCTGGGCGCTTGTCGTGGCCCCGAGCCGGTCGCCATTCCGGGCCCATTCGAGACCTCCGACGAGCGCACCCTGGTGGTCTTCGTGCCGGGTGTCACCGGCTCGCTGCTGACCGACGCCGAAAGTGGCGAGGTGCTGTGGGGAACCGGCAGCCGGCTGCTGTTGCCGCGCGATGGCGGCTACGCGCTGGCCCGCTCGATCGCCAGTCCACCGAGCGATCCGCGGGTGGTGGCACCGCGCATCCTGTCCCAAGTTCGTCTCGCCGGCGTCACCAAGCCGATCTATGGCCCGATCGTCGAGCTCCTCGAGACCGCCGGCTACCGCACCGGCGAGCTGGCCCGACCGGATCCACAGGCGACCCTCTTCCCGTTTCCCTATGACTGGCGACAGGACAACGTGGTTTCGGCCCGCCAGCTCTTCGATCAGCTCGATCGGCTGCGCCGAGCCCGCGGCCTAGAGACTCTCAGGGTGGCTCTCGTCTGCCAGAGCAACGGGGCCCACATCTGCCGCTACTTGAGCCGCTTCGGAGAGGCTTCACTGGAGGATGTCGAGGCCGGCCGGGGCAGGCCTCCGAGCGGTCTCGACATCACTCGGCTGGTGCTGGTGGGGAGCGCCAACGGTGGCAGCCTGCGCATCCTGCGCGAGCTCGATCGCGGCCGGGTCTACCTGCCGCTGGTGGGCCGGAGCCTCCATCCCGAGGTTCTGTTCACCTTTCCTTCTCTCTACCAGGAGCTGCCGGCCTATCGCGAACGGGACTTCTTCCTCGACGCAGATGGCAACCCGCTCGCCATCGACCTCTGGGACGCCGCCGAGTGGGAGCGCTATGGCTGGTCCGTCTTCGGTCGCCGGGCGGCCGCTCGCCTGCAGCGCGACCCGCGGCCGGAGCTGTTCGGCGACGCCGGCGCCCGGCGGCGCTTCTTGCAGCAGCAGCTCGATCGGGCGAAGCGTTTCCAAGCGGTTTTGAAGCAGGATCCGGAGGGGACCGTCGGAGGTCCGATGCCCCCGATCTTCTTGCTCCAGAACGCCTATCGCGAAACCCCGGATCGCGCCGTGCTGCGGCGCCACCGGGAGGGCTGGCGGTTGCAGTTCACCGGCGATCGCTGGCTGAAGTCGCGCTCCTACCTGCGCTATCGCGCGACCGCTCCGGGGGATGAGCACGCCACCCGCGACAGCCAGCTCTGGCTGTCGCGATCAGAGCTGGCGGCGCTGGCGGCGGAACCGTTCTATATCCGAGGCGGACATTTCGAGCTGATTCTCGAAGCCGGCACCAAACGCCGCCTGCTGGAGTTTCTGATCGCGCCGACGGGCTCCGCCGGCGCGACTTCACCTCACGACTGACTGTCGCTCCAGGCGGAGGTGTTCCCGGACTCGAAGCCGTCGGCGAAGATGTCGGTGGCGCTGCCGCGGGTCACGGTCACCCGGAAGCCGTCGGCGGTCGAGCTGTCGACCCGTACGGTGATCTCATTGCCGGAGTCCTCGAAGGTCTCTCCGACCTTCCACATGACCCCCTCGGTGTCGGCGAAGTTGGCGGCCGGTGAGTCGCCATCGATCACCTCGGCGTCGGCGGCGCGGGCGGGGTCGACGTGGTGGATGATCACCGCCCGGCCGGGCACGTTGCCGTCATAGCCACCGGTACGGTCGCGCACCTCGACGGTGTAGAGCACATTGCCGCCCAGCGGAATCTTGATCATGCGGTAGTTCGAGACGGTGGCCTGGGCCAGGTCGTCGACCGTCACCACATGCTGGCCGTCCGAATCGGCGGTGTAGATCTTGTTCGCTGGAATCCAGTCGAGGCGATCCTTGTGGTACGAGACGGTGTGCTTGCCGAGGCGGCCGTAGGTGGCGTCCGAAATCGAGTAGGCGACCGCCGCCGACATCACGTCCCACGGACTGTCGTAGGGATTCGAATCGCCGTCGGAGTTGTTGGAATGGGGCAGGCCGAAGCCGTGACCCATCTCGTGGGCGATGACGCCGGCGTCGCGATAGCCCCAGGGCGGCTCCCAGGTGGTGCGCCAGGAGCGCGATGTGCCGTCGAGGGTGGCGAAGCGGCTACCGCCCCAAGCACAGCAGTCGAGGACGCCGTTGAACATCATGTTGATGCCTTCGAAGGGCGAGCCGCCATTGGAGAAGTCGACGAAGGGATCGGCGGCGGCAGTGCACTCATTGAACAGCAGGCTGAGATTGGCGTTGGAGCCGCTCCCCGGGGTCGGGATGTAGCCGGTCTGGGGACGCGGCAGGTCGACCCAGGCGATGGCGGTGCTGCCGACCACGTCGATGGCGCCGTAGGAGACCTCACGCCAGTAGTGGTCGAGCTGTCCTGGGTTGTTGCCGTACATGTTCTGGAAGAAGCTCAGATTCTCGGGCTCGGCGGCGATGTCGCTGAACTTGCAGAGAATCGACACCCAGGGCTTCGAGCCGCTGATCGGCGCGCTGCCGTCGGCCCGCAGGTTGTTTTCACCGACGTCGACGAGCCGCACCGCCCGCACCCGCTTCGGGCCGGAGAGCAGGGGATCGTCTTCGAAGGTGACTTCGGCTCGCTGGCGGTTCCACTCGGCGAAGCCGCGCGGCGGTAGCTGCTCGACCATCAGCTCGATGGAAGCGCCCTGATCGTCGGTGAGGAACCAGCGCTGATAGGTGTCGCCGTCGGGGCTGTCGCCCCAGATCGTATCGAGGGTCCCGGTGACCGTCTTCAACGGGATCGCGGCCCAGGCCGCGGTGGCGGTGAGGAGAAAAGCGAGAAGCAGGGGAATCGATCGGTGTTGCCGTGTCATGAATGCCTCCATCACAAGTCTCGACCGGAAAGAATGGAGTCCGGCCCAAGGGAGTCCTACTCGGCCCCGACGGAAGTGTATCCCGAAGCATTGTGAGCTGAGCTCTTGTGAGTATGCGGAAATCGTCACGCCCGCAAGTACTGCTGCGCTCGCGGCGAGGGCGAGCTCCTCGGCCGGGGCCTCTGGCGCGTCCTGTACACTGGTGACCACAGAGACGGCTTGCGCCTTCGCTTATTGGAATTTTAGAATGACCGTTGTCGGATTTTGAATTTTTTGTCAGGAGGAGCGAGATGGAGCGAGAGCAGTCCCGCCATTCCTTGCGATCCCGCCGCCGCTTGGTTGCCGATCTCGGATCCCCGGCTCCGGCCCTACGCCGCGCCCAATCGGTTCCCGCTGCGGGAACTGCACCGCCCCTGCCACCGCTGGCGGTGATCGTATTGAACCGGCTGGCCTTCGGGCCCCGGCCGGCCGACATCGCGGCCTTCAACAACCTCGGCCCCAACGACGATGCGCGCTTGACCGCCTGGGTCGACCAACAGCTCAACCCGGGCGCCATCACCGATCCCAACGCCGACGCCAGGATCGCCGCCGCCGGCTATGTCACCCTCGACAAGAGCCGCACCGAGCTGTGGGACGAGCACTTTGTCAACGCGCCGGACTTCAGCTTCCGCGCGCTGCCCTTCGAAGAGACCGAGCGCGTCACCATGTTGCGGATGGTCTACAGCCGCCGCCAGCTCCTCGAGGTGATGACCGACTTCTGGCACAACCACTTCAACGTCTACGGGCGCCACGGCATCGTGCTGCCAATGATGGTGCACTACGACCGCGACGTCATTCGCGGCAACGTCTTCGGCAACTTCCGCCAGATGCTCGAGGACGTCGGGCGCAGCACGGCGATGCTTTATTACCTCGACAACTACACCTCGTCGAACGCCGGTCCCAACGAGAACTACTCGCGCGAGCTGTTCGAGATCCACGCGATGGGGCGAGAGAACTACCTCGGAGTACGGCAACAGAACGAGGTGCCGACGGACGGCATGGGCCGGCCGATCGGCTATGTCGACGCCGACGTTTACGAAGCGACGCGCTGTTTCACCGGCTGGACGGTGAGCAACAGCAGCAGCGATACGACGGTCGGCAACACCGGTGCCTTCTACTACCGCGCCGACTGGCACGATCGCTTCCAGAAGACCGTCCTGGGGGAGTTCATTCCGGCCGATCAGCCGGCTCTGAAGGACGGCGAGGACGTCTACGATGCCCTCGCCGCCCATCCCGGCACCGGGCGCTACATCGCCGGCAAGCTCTGCCGGCGCCTGATCGGCGAGAACGCGCCGCAGTCGATCATCGACCAGGCGGCGGCGCTGTTCACGGCCCAGGCGGCGGCGCCGGACCAGCTCAAGCAGGTGGTGCGCACCATCATCCTGTCGGACGCCTTCAAGAACACCTGGGGCGGCCGGGTCAAGCGCCCGACGGAGATCGCCGCCGGAACGATGCGGACGACGCGCGCCAACCTGCCCTTCCGGATGGGTGAGAGTGACACCTCGACGCTGCTCGGCTACCTGCGCGACGCCGGCCATCGGCTGTTCTACTGGCCGGCGCCGGACGGTTACTCGGACGACAAGGACGACTGGATGAGCGCGACGCCGCGGGTGGGGGCCTGGCGGGTCTGCAACTGGCTCACGGACGTCACCGACGACGGCGGCGTGCATCGCATGAACGTGGTCGGTGAGACCCCTGCCGGGGTGCGTTCCGCCAACGCCCTGGCGGACTATTGGATCAACCGCATCCTGGGGCGGCCGATGACCGCCGCGAGTCGCCAGGAGGTGGTCGAGTTCATGGCCGCCGGACGCAATCCCGATCTCGATCTGCCCCTCGACACCAGCGAAACGACGGAAGACCGTCTGCGCAGCATGATCGGCCTGATCGTGCTGGCGCCGGACTTCCTCTGGAGCTGAGCGGCCGGGAGCTCCCGGCAGGCCCTGGGCTCGTCCGCGAGCCCGCTTGATTTCTTTTGGAGGATTGGTGAGATGAAAACGACGCGACGCGGATTTCTGGTGGGTTGCTCGGCCGCCATCGCTGGGATGGCGGGAGCACGCTTCAACAGTCTGGCCCTCGGCGGCGGCCCGAACGACGAGATCTTCGTCTCGGTGTTCCTGCGCGGCGGTATGGACGGACTCAACTTCGTGCCACCCATCGGTGGCGTCGACCGCGGGCTCTACGAGACCGCGCGGCCGCGCCTGCAGGTGCCGGCGACGGGGCCCGACGCGGCGCTGCCCCTGGGCACCGAGCCCTTCGGCCTGCACCCTTCGGCGGCGCCCCTCCACGATCTCTTCCAGAACGGCAACCTCGCCATCGTCCACGCCGCCGGTCTCGACTACGACACCCGCAGCCATTTCGACGCCATGGATTTCATGGAGCTCGGCACGCCCGGCAGCCGTTCGACCAACGATGGTTGGCTGACCCGGCACTTCGCCTCGGCGACCAACCTGCCGGCGGAGATCATCGTGCCCTCCCTGGCGATCGGCAGCAATCAGCACCTCTCGCTGTTGGGCAATCGCGAGACCCTCAACATGAACGACCCGGACGACTTCCGCATCGATCGCGGGCCGTCCGCCTGGCGCGAGACCCAGCGCATCGCCCTGCGTCGGCTCTACAACCTCGACGACACCGAGCTCCACGCCACCGGCCGCCAGGCGCTCGATGCGATGGATATCGTCGAGCTGTCCGATGCCGGCGACTACACGCCGGCGAATGGAGCGGAATATCCCAACACCTCCTTCGGCAACCACCTCCAGACGGTGGCCCAGATGATCAAGAAGGACCTCGGCGTGCGGGTGGCGACAGTCGATCTCGGCGGCTGGGATACGCACGATGGTCAGGGCGACGGCAGCGGCGGCTATTTCGCCGGCCTGGTCGATCAGCTCGCTCGCGGGCTGGCGGCCTTGTACCTCGATCTCGACGGCCCCGGGGGCTCGAACTACACCTCTCGGCTCACCGTCTGCGTGCAGAGCGAGTTCGGGCGCCGGCTGCGGGAGAATGCTGACCGCGGCAGCGACCACGGCCACGGCAACGTCATGATGGTGATGTCGGGCAACGCCAACGGTGGTCTCTACGGCGCCTGGCCGGGGCTGGCGACGGACCAGCTCTTCGACAACGCCGACCTCGCCATCACCACCGACTACCGGCGCGTGCTGAGCGAGATCCTGATCCGCCGCATGGGCAACAACAAGCTCGGCGAGGTCTTCCCGGGATACAGCGGGTACTCCCCCTTGGGATTGGTCAGCGGACCGGATCTGACCCCCGACTACGGCGCCGAAACCATCTTCGCCGACGGCTTCGAACGCGGCAATACGACGGCCTGGACCACCAGCGTCGAGTAGCGCCTCAGGGCGAGGCCGGGGCCGGCTGAGCCAGGTCGGTGGGCAATCCCATTGCATGAAAGGGCCCGGCGAGGCTGGCCGGCAGGGGCGCCGTCCAGCTTGACGGCTGCCCGCCGGGGAGCTCGAGTCGGAAGGCGTGGAGGGCCAGCCGATGGAGCCCGAAGCGCTTCCGAAAGAGGCGGTTGTGCTCGCCTTTGCCGTAGCGCACGTCGCCGATCAAGGGCAGGCTCAAGTGCTTGAGGTGCCGACGCACCTGGTGCAGGCGACCGGTCCGTGGGCGGGCTTCGACCAGCGAGTAGCGCTCGAAGGTGGCCAACCGGCGGAAGGCCGTGACGGCGTCGATCCGGGGGCCTTTCGGAGAGCGCGGAACCGGGTGGTCGATGACACCTTCCTCGGGAGCGATGCCGCGCACCAGTGCCCAGTAGACCTTGACTGTCCGTTCGTCGGCCAGCGCCTGCTGTCCGTCTCGGGCGGCCTGTGGGTGGCGGGCGAAGAGCAGCACGCCGCTGGTGCCGCGATCGAGGCGGTGCAGCGGGAAGACCGGGCCCCCGGAGAGGTCGCGGGCGACGTCGAGGGCGGTGCGCCGGTCGCGGGCCCAGCCGCGGTGCACCACCATCCCGGAAGGCTTGTCGACGACCAGCAGGTCGGCGTCCTGGTGCAGGACGGTGAGCTCTCGCTCCGCCTCCGTTGACGCTTGGTCGATCACGTCGCCGGCCAGGAGATGATCGCCACGCCGGCGACTGCGAGGAGGGTGCCGGCGAGGGCTCGCGGGGTCAGCGCGGTGCGGTCGATCCTGGCCTCGAGAAAGAGGCTGAAGATCGGGCTGGTGGAGAGCAGAACGGCCGCCACCGCCGCCGGTGACCAGGCGATGCCGGCCATCATCAGCAAAATCGCCAGGTAGGTGCCGAGCACCGAGGGGGCGGCGACCCGCCGCCAGGTGGCGCCCTTGCCGAGGGGCCGAAGGTGGCGCGCCACAGCGCCGGCGCAGGCGAGCACGATCACCAGCCCGGCGGTGGCGGTGGCGAGACGCACCAGGGCCGCCGAGAGGAAGGGCAGCGAGACCATACCGAGCTTGGCGAGCACCACTCCGAGGCCCTGACCGAAGGCCGCCAGCAGGGCCAACAGGCCGCCGCGCAACAGGCTCCCGGGAACCTGTGTCGCGGAGTCCCTGGCGATCACCAGGGCGACGCCGGCGAGCACCGTGGCGCCGCCGGCGAGGGTGGTTCCGGCGAGGTCTTCGCCGAGGAGCAGCAGGGCGCCGAGGGCGGTGAAGAGGGGATTGAGGGTTTGCAGTAGCAGGGTGCGATGAACGCCGAGATGGGGCACGGCGGCGAACAGGGCCGTGTCGCCGAGGGTCATGCCGACCAGCCCGGAAACGGCGATCCAGCCGAGGGCTACCAGCGGTGCCTGCAGCAGCACGCTGCCCTGGCCGACGACCAGAACGGTGATCGCCAGCAGGACAGTGGCGAGGCCGCACTTCGCCAGGTTGACGGTCCAAGGGCCGTAATCGGCGATGGCGCCGCGGAACCAGAGCACCGCCACTGCCCAAGCGCCGGCGGCCAGCAGGCAGGCGGCAGTGCCGGCAAGAGCAGGAGAAACCAAAGGGGCTCGCTCGAGCTAGCAGGTTGCTGAAAAACTCATCGGCAACCTGCTTCCGGGCCCGGAAGGGCCCGGCGGCGGCCTCGCCGCCGCGATGGGAGAGGAGGTCCCAGAACCCCGTTTCGTGGACCGGAGAGGGGCGCGTAGCCCCTCTCGGAAGAACCAGCTGGCAGCGGGAAAAATCGCAAAGCGGACTTCTTCAGCAGCCGGCTAGTTGTCGTCGCTCTTGAGCACTGCCACGAAGGCCGACTGGGGGATTTCGACGGCGCCCACCATCTTCATCCGCTTCTTGCCTTCCTTCTGCTTCTCGAGCAGCTTGCGCTTACGGCTGATGTCGCCGCCGTAGCACTTGGCGGTGACGTCCTTGCGGTAGGCATTGATGGTGGTACGGGCGATCACCTTGCCACCGATGGCGCCCTGGATGGCGATCTTGAACTGTTGTCGCGGGATGGTCTCGGCGAGCTTTTCGCAGTAGCGCAGGGCCCGGCCTCGGGCCTTCTCCTCGTGGACCAGCTGGGAGAGGGCATCGACCGGCTCGCCATTGACCAGGATGTCGACCTTGACCAGCCGCGCTTCGCGGTAGCCGATGATCTCGTAGTCGAAGGAGCCGTAACCCTGGGTGACCGTCTTCAGGCGGTCGTAGAAGTCGAACATCACTTCGCCGAGGGGCAGCTCCGAGGTCAGCTCGACGCGACCCACCGAGAGATAGGAGAAGGTGGTGTTCTCGCCCCGACGCTCGCGGCAGAGCTCCATGACCGCGCCGACGTAGCGCTCGGGCATCATGATCGAAGCCTTGATGAAAGGTTCCTCGGCGCGCTGAATGCTGGTCGGGTCGGGATAGAGGGCCGGGTTGTCGATGCGGTGAAACTCGCCGTTCTCGAGGGTCAGGTGGTACTCCACGGAGGGTGCCGAGAGCAGCAGGGCGAGGTCGTACTCGCGATGCAGCCGTTCCTGGACGACGTCGAGATGGAGCAGGCCGAGGAAGCCACAGCGATAGCCGAAGCCGAGGGCGCTCGAGGAATCCTTCTCGTAGGTCAGGGCGGCATCGTTGAGGGCCAGCTTGTCGAGGGCCCGACCGAGGTCCTCGTAATCGTCCGTCGACATCGGGTAGATCGACGAGAAGACCACCGGCTTGGCCTCCTTGTAGCCCGGCAGCGGCTCCGCGGCGGGGTTCTGCTCGTCCGTGATGGTGTCGCCGATGGCGATGTCCCGGACGGTCTTGATGCCGGCGATGACGTAGCCGACGGAGCCCGCCGTCAGCTCCTTGGTCTTGACCCGCTTGAGCTTGAGCAGGCCGACCTCCTCGACCTCGTAGCTCTTCTCGGTGTGCATCAGTCGGATGGTGGCCCCTGGGCGCAGCGTGCCTTCCTTGACCCGCACCAGCATCACCACGCCGCGATAGGCGTCGTACTGGGCGTCGAAGATCAGGGCCTGGAGGGGGGAGTCGACCTGCCCCTTGGGAGCCGGTAGCTGACGGACGATGGTCTCCAGCACATCGTCGATGCCCTGGCCGGTCTTGGCCGAAGCGTGGGCGGCCTCGAAGGGATCGAGACCGAGGTCTTCGGCGATCTCTTCGTTGACCCGGTCGATGTCCGCCGACGGCAGATCGATCTTGTTGATCACCGGCGCCAGCTCGAGGTCGTACTCGAGGGCGAGATAGAGGTTGGCGACGGTCTGGGCCTCGACCCCTTGAGAGGCGTCCACCAGCAGCAGCGCGCCCTCGCAGGACATCAACGAGCGGCGCACCTCGTGCGAGAAGTCGACGTGGCCCGGCGTGTCGATCAGGTTGAGGATGTACTCCTCGCCGTCCTGGGCGCGGTAGCTGAGGGTGACCGTGTTGCTCTTGATGGTGATGCCCCGCTCGCGCTCGAGATCCATCGAGTCGAGGATCTGGTCCCGGAACTCGCGCTCGGCGACGCCGCCGCAGCGCTGGATCAGGCGATCCGCGAGGGTCGACTTGCCGTGGTCGATATGGGCAATGATGCAGAAGTTGCGTACGTTTTCCACCGCAGGTCCTCGAAAATGCCGCGCCGGCCTTCCCGGTTCGTCCGGGAGGCCGGCGAGACGACATCCTATCGCGATGGTCGGGGGCTGCGGGAAGTACCGGCGTCAGCTCTTCTCGGCCACCAACATGCCCACCGCTTGGGGTGGCACCGGCAGGTCCGTGAGACGAGCCGGGCCGAAGCCGCACTCGGCGAGGAGGGCGGCCAGCTCGGTCTCCGAGTGGACTCGACCCTGCTGGGTGCGCAAGGCTAGGCCGAGGCCGTAGAGAGCGCCGCTGAGGGCGCCCTCCGGCGAGCGCGGAAAGATATCGAAGATCACTGCCCGACCGCCGCTGCGGAGCGCCTCTCGGACGCGCCGGAGAAGGCTCCTGAGCCCCTCGTAGTCCTCGAGGTGGGTGACGTTGCCGAGCACCGCCAGGTCGTAGCCTTGGGGCTCCAGGGAAACCTGGTGGTAATCCCCGGGGCGGACCGCGAGCTGCCCCTCGAGACCGAGGCTGGCGGCGCGCCGGGTGGCGACGCTGAGCACCGCCGGCCGATCGACGGCGACCACCCGCGCCGCCGGATCGTGGCTCGCCATCGCCAAGCTCCAAACCGCCGAACCGGCGCCGAGATCGAGAATCGCCGGCGCGCGCAGCTCGTCCCCGACCCGCAAACGGCGAGCGGCGAGGTCGGCGGCCGGTGCCAGCATCCAGCCCAGGGAGGCCGCTTGGGTGGCGTAGAAGGCTTCGCCGGCGGCGGCCGCGTCGGCCTGTACCAGCGGCTCGCCGGTGCGCAGCAGGACCGGCAGGTGGTCCCAGAACTCGCCGCCGAGGCGGCGGTAGGGGCCGGCGGCCAAGCGCTCCCCGAGGTCGCCGAGAACGAATCCATCGCCCTCGGGCTCGACCAGGCCGAGCACCTGGAGGACCTCGAGAACGCCGGCCAGCGGTGCGGCCTGCAAACCGAGCTCGCCGGCCAGGTCCGCCGGCGTGCGCGGCTCCCTGCCGAGGGCGTCGAGCAGGCCGATCTGGAGCGCCGTGTCGTAGACCCGAGCGGCGCCGTAGGCATCCATCAGGCGAAAGTAGTGGTCGAGGCCGTGCTGTCGACGGCTCATTGCGCACCTCCGGCGCGGTCCGCCCGGCGACGGGCGAGGGAGACGGTGAAGATGCCGTCGTCGCCGATCTCCATGGCGACCTTGTCGAAGCCCGCCGCCCGCACCAGGGCGTCGAGCTCTTCCTGGCTGCGCCGGCGCATCACCCAGCGGGCGCCATCGCGGTTGCGCAGGACGCGGGCGATGGTCTCGAGCTGAGGGTGCCACGGCTGACCGGTGTAGATCAGCAGCGCTCCGGCGGGCATCGCCCGCGCCAGCCCCTGGAGCGAGGTCAGCACCGGCAGGTTGTCCGGAAACAGCTCGTAGAGGCCGGAGACAATGGCGACGTCCGGCGCCGGCTGCAGGCGAGCGAGGGCTTCTTCGTCGAAAGCGTCGCCGAGCTCGAAGGAAATCCCTTCGAGGCCGAGGCGGAGGGCCGTCGCCCGGCCCTGTCGCAGGTTGCCCTCGGTGTTGTCGCGCAGGCAGGCGGTCACCGTGCCGGACCGCCGCCGCGCCAGGGTCGAGAGGACGTAGCGTCCGGCGCCGGTGGCGATGTCCACCAGGTGGACCGGTCGGCTCGCGCAGTGGCGCTCGTCGAGGGCGCGCTCGAGGAGGCCCTCGAGATGCTGGCGGCGCTGGCGAATGCCGCGCCATCCCGGACTGTCGAGGTAGATGCGATCGGCCCAGCGGCCGAAGAGGCCGAGCCCGCGGGGTTGGTTCTCATAGACATAGTCGAGGCTGCGTCCGGAGTCGAAACCGGTCTCCCAGCCGAGGCGAATGCCGGCGCTGGCTCGGCCGAAGGTGGCGAGGGCCAAGCGCTGGCCGGCGAAGAACCAGCGGCGCGGCGAGTACCAGGGGAGCGGTCGCTCGAGCTCGAGCTGCTCGTCGCGGCTCGGGCCACTCTGGTCGGCGTCGAGGGGAGTCGGGCTCGTCGACTGGTGGTCGAGGCCGGTCAAAAAGCGACGCATCTCATCGAGCACCAGGTCGCGATCCACTTCATGGAGGATGTCGTGGTACATGCCGGGAAACACCCGCAGGCTCTTGTGGCTTGCGCCGAGGCGCTCGAAGAAGCGCTTCTCGGTGGCCAGGTCGACCACCCAGTCGGAGCCGCCGGCGAGCACCAGGGTTGGAGTACGCATCGCCGGTGCGTCGGCGATCAGACGACCGGCGGCGTGGCGCAGATCGAGGAGGACGTTGACGGCGATGTCGCGGGTGATCAGCGGGTCGCTCTCGTACTGACGCGCCTGCGCCTTGTCGTGAGTCAGCAGGCCAGCCTTGACATAGCTCTTGACGTAGGTTCGCCGGTCGCCGCGCAGCCGCCGCAGGAGTTTGAGGCCGGCCCGGGCGAAGGGCACGTAGAGGCGAATCCTGAAGGCCGGCGTGACCAGAATCTGGCCGGCGAGGGGGGGAGCGAAGGCCTGCGCCCAGGTCGCCGCCACGATGGCGCCGACGCTGTGGCCGCAGAGCACCGTCCGCTCGAGCTCGAGGTCGTGCTCGGCCTGCAGGTGCCCGACCCACTCCTCGAGGTCCCGGACCAGCTCCATGAAGCTCTCGGCCCAGCCGCGGTCGCCGCCGGAACGGCCGTGGCCGCGGGCGTCCCAGGCGTAGACGGCGGTGTCTTCGAGGGCGAGGCCCTGGACGACGTCCTCGAGGCGCCCGGAATGCTCGTGGCCGCGATGCAGCACGATGAGGTGCCGGCGGACCGCTCCCGCTGGCCGCCAAACACGGTAGAAAAGGTCGAGGCCGTCGCGCAGCGTGACCCGATGCTGGCTCTCGGTGAGGTCGGCGGATCGAAGTTTTGCAGACATCGCAGCTTGCTTCATGGTCGTACCCTCCTCGGGCCCTTCCTGGGCCATTGAGTTCGGGCCTCCACTAGGTCAAGATCGATGCCACGCCGCGGCAAGGCGCCAAAACCTATGATTTCCAGGCCTTTTCAGGTCACTTCTAGAGGATGCCGTGCCGCGACGGCGAATCACGACTGCACATTCTGTGATCAGTATTTGTACTACTGATGCCCACTGGGTCGCCGTATTCGCTCAGGGGTCGGCTTCGGCGAGCAGGGGACCGAGGGCGGGGTCGTCGGCGAGCTGGTCACGCAGGGCCGGAGCCTGGGCGAGGGCATCGCTCAAGGCTCGGCGAGCCTGCGGCCGTCGCTCGGCGGCGAGCTCGAGGCGGGCGAGGGCCAGCCTGGCGGGGACGAAGTCGGGCTCCCTCGGAGTCGCCCGGGTGAGCCACGGACGGGCCTCGTCGGGAGAGCCGGCGGCGACCAGCAGCAGGCCCAGCGAGCTGTTGTGGGCGAAGCTCGCGCCGCTTCGCCGAGCGGCCTCCTCGAGGGCCCGAATGGCGCCGCTGCGATCGCCCTGACCATGGCGGGCAAAGCCCAGCCGGAGATGGGTTTGAGGATCGTCGGGAGCCAGCTCGACGGCGCGCTCGAAGGCGGCCGTCGCCCGCGCCCCTTCTCCGGCGAGGCCGAGGCTCGAGCCCAGGGCCATCCAGCCATCGGCGCGACGGGGCTGCAAGCGCACCACCTCCATCCAGGCCTTGGCGGCCGCCTTGCCATCGCCGAGTCGGCCGAGGGCGAGGGCCAGGGTGCGGTGAGCCTCCGGTTGATCGGGGTCGAGGTCGGTGGCGCGCCGGGCCCGCTGCGCGGCTTCGCGCGGCCGACCGAGGCCCAGAAGGGTGTCCGCCGACCGCGCCAGGGCGAAGCGATTGTCGGGATCACGCCCGAGGGCGCGGTCGAACAGCGCCAGCGCTTCTCGCGGCCGGCCGGCGTCGATCTCCGCCTCGGCCGAACCGAGGAGGTTCCAGACGTCGAGGCGGTCCTTGGGATCAGGGGCGTCGGCCGGTGCCTCACCCCGCCGCGAGCTGCCACCGAGGTAGCCCAGAGCACGCAGCTTGCCGCGCGTCTCGCGGTCGAGCCGTTGATCGCTCTGGCGGGCCGGTAACGCCTCGATCTCGCGCAGGCGCTGCTGCAGGGCACGGGCACGGCGCCGCTCCTGGTCGACCAGGTTGTTCTTTTCCTGGGGATCGGCGTCGAGGTCGTAGAGCTCCGCCCGCGGCGCGGCGATCAGCTTCCAGCCCTCCGCGATCACCGCCCGCAGCGGTGCCCAACCGTAGGAGATCCAGGGCCGCAACGACTCGAGGTAGGCGGCGGCGACGGGCTGCTCGCGACCTTCGAGGGTCGGCGTGAGGTCGACGCCATCGAGGTCTTGCGGTGTCTCCAGGGAGAGCAGGCCGGCGAGGGTGGGGAAGAGGTCGACGAGCTGGATCCGGTGGCTTCTTTCGGCCGGCGCCAGTCGCCCCGGCCAGGAGATCACCAGCGGAACCTCGAGGGTCGCCTGGTAGGCGAAGAAGCCGTGGGTCTGCTCGCCGTGCTCCCCGAGACTCTCGCCGTGATCGGAGGTGAAGACGGTCAGCGTCGATTTGCCCGCGGTGGCGGCGAGCAGCCGGCCGAGGGCACGGTCGACGGCCGCCACTTCGCCGAGGTAGGCACCCCGCGGTCCGGGGCGCCGGAGCTCCGCGGGCGGCTCGTAGGGATCGTGCGGATCATAGAGGTGTAGCCACAGAAACCAGGGACCGGTGTCTTCCGAGCGCAACCACTCGAGGGCGGCGTCGACGGTGGCTGCGGCCGGACGCTCGAGCCCGCTCTCACCGAGATCGTCGTCGTAGTGATCGAAGCCGCCGTCGAGGCCGAAGTCGGCAACCAGGGGAAAGCCGCTGACGAAGGCGGCGCTGCGATAGCCGACGGCCTTGAGGCTTTGGCCGAGGGTGACGAGATCGGGGGCGACGGTCTGACCGTTGTCGCGTACGCCGTGGCGTCGCGGCAGCAGGCCGGTGAGTATCGAGGTATGGCTCGGCAGGGTCAGCGGAGCGGGGGAGAGGGCGCGCGGAAAGCGCACTCCGGAGGCTGCCAGGCGATCGAGGGCCGGAGTGTGGTCACCGCCGCCGATCCAGCCGAGGGCATCCGGCCGTAGGGTGTCGACGGTGATCAGGAGGACGTTCGGTCGCGGCGGCGCTGGCGGCGCTTCGGCGAGAACGAAAACGGCCTGCGCCAAGAAGACGCAGGCCGTCGAGATCCAGCGAAACAAAGCAGGCGAGAGCGGCGACCCCCATCGGAGACGAGGATCGCCGAGCTCCATGGCGTTACTGCACGGTCGCCGTCCAGGCCGACGTGTTCCCACTCTCGAAGCCGTCGACGAAGATCAGCCCGCTGACTCCGCAGACATCGGACTGCGCGTCCGGAATCTGGAGCGACGAGTTGGTCACCAAGACCTGGTCGAAGTTGAAGCCGGCGAGGGCCAGACCACCGTCCGTGCCGTAGGTCACCTCGATCTGCACCGCATCACCAGCGAAAGTGGACGACTGCAGAGCTGCGGCGGTCCAGGTGCTGGCGGCCCAGGTGTTGGCCGTGCCGGCCCAACCGTTGGACGGGTTACAGCCGTTGTAGTTGGCCTGGTTGGTGGTGTTGTAGGCGCGTCCCCCGTCGGGCTCGACCGCTGTACGGTCGCCGTTCGTCTCGACGATCGCGACGTTGGCGCGGTCGTACCAGGTGCCGCCGGAGACGTTCTCGATGGTGAAGTTGTTCCACAGCGACAGGGTCGACCCGTTGTTCAGCGACACCAGGGGCGAGCGCGCACGATCGCAGGCATTGTCGATGCCACCGGACGACGCGACGCCGAAGGCGGTGCCGTTGCCGCCACCGTTGGCGGAAGTGCGGTTGAAGGTGCCCTCGAAGACTGACCAGTTCTCGAAGTCGGTCTCGAAGTCGAAGAGGTTGTTGCTCGGCGCCGAGAAATCCGACTCCGTGAAGGGCACCAGAACCGTGTGGGTCTTGGTTGCCGGCGACAGCTCGTCGCTGGTCACCTCGATGGTGAACTCGACGGTGTCGTTGTGGGCCAAGCCCGTCGGTCGGAAATCGAACTGGCCGATGGCGATGCCGCAACCGTCCGCCAGCGTCGCCGCCGAGACCGCCGGGAAGGTGATCGAAGCGTCGATCGCCGGGTGGCTCGGCGAGGTCACCGAATCGATGCGCACGTTGGTCAAGCTGCCGGTACCGATGTTCTGCAGCTCGAAGGCGATGCGGGCGTCCTCGCAGTTGTCGAGGAAGATATCGCCGTCACCGGTGAAGATCTGAACCCCGGCGGTCGACTCGTCGACCACCAGATTGGCGGAGCCGGTCGGCGTCACGTTGGTGCAGGCGCTCACCGGGCTCATGCAGGTCTCGCCCGTGGCACCCATCGCTGCGACGACGTAGAAGTACTCTTCGCCGTTGCGCAGGCCGGTGTCCGTGAAGCTGAGATCGGTCGTGTCGCCGACGATGGTCTTGCCGAAGTCGCAGCCGTGGACGCCCTCGGTGCGGAAAATGCGGTAGCTCGACGCGCCGGCCACGGCGCCCCAGGTGAGGGTCGCGGCGCGATCCGAGGTGCTGCTGCTGACCACCGGCGCCACTGTCGGCGCACCGGAGCAGCCGGCGTCTTGCACGGCCGGCGTCGGGCAAGCGATGTCATGACGGTCGTAGGCGTCGAAGATCGCCTGCATGTGCGGCGTACCGTCGGTGAGGTCGCCGTTGTCGTCATCGATCGCCAGGTAGTTGAGGTAGCCGCCATCGGCGTTGCAGCCATCGCCGGTACCGGCGCCATCGACGCAGTTGTACCAGTTCCCCACCGGGCTGGCGCCCAGGAAGGTCAGTCGCGAGGCGATCTCGCGAGCCGTGTCGAGGCTCATGCCGTAGTTCGACTGCAGGTCACGATTCCACAGGTCCCACACGGCCTCGGCGTAGACGGCGCCCTCGCAGTGGGTCGAGCCGCCGCAGGGGGTGCCGCCACCGCTACCGCAGGCGGCGTCGATGAAGGCGATGCCGTGGGGCACGCCGGAGTTGCGATTCGCCCAGTCGATGTCGCGCACGCCGTCGCAGGTGTTGCAGGGGTCACCGTAGCCATTGCAGGGGTTGCCGAGGCGGAAGTTGCGACCGATGCACGAGGTGTTGAGGCGCAGCGAGGCATAGATGTCGGCAATACCCTCGCTCGGTGACGAGAAGCCGGGGGCGAGGTCGGTGGCGTCGCGACCGTGACCCCACTCGTGGTCGAACACACCGGCGAGCTCGCCGGTGTTGCTGCAGCCGCCGCCGGAGGTGAAGAAGTTGACCCCGCCGGCGCCGCCGGAGGCGTTGCAGTTGGAGTTGATGTTCATGGTGGCGGTCAGCGGCGTGTTGAGCCAGCTGTCGCCCGGCGTGTGGCTGCGGGCCATCTCGTTGAGGCGAGTCAGCTCGTAGTAGCCGGAGCGGCTCGAGTGGGTGTTACCCGGCGAGCGGCCGGCGGCGACCTGACAGTCGATGCTCGGCGGCGGATTGCCGCCGAAGTCGAGGACGTCACCGGTGGTGCTCTCGCTGATCGCGCCGCAGTTGTCGTTCATCTGGATGTAGCGACCCTGGAGTCTCGACGAGATGGTGCCATCGATGCAGGACTGGATGTTGCCGCCGGTGTCGGTGAAGCGGGTGACGCCGTTGTTGGTCACATCGACGAACGGCAGCGAGTAGGTCACCTCGACACCGTCCGGCGCCAGGCCGTCGTTGGAGATCGGGAAGACGCCGCCTTCGACCGCGCGGGTGCTGGCGTAGGCGGTCATGTCCTCGAAGGACAGGAGCTCACCGGTCTGGGCGTCGACCAGGCTCTCCCAGTTGGCGAGGTCGGTCGAGAATTTCGGGCTGATCACCCAGACCAAACGATAGGTGTAGCCCTGGCCGACGGCGATGCGCGACATCTCGGTGCCGACGGCCATCGGAATGATCTCGAGGTGGGGCTTGCGCCAGGTCGCGTCGGCGATCAGCGGCGAGAGGTAGCGGCCGACCTTGTCCCTGGCCTCCTCGGCGGTGAGAGCCGGAATCGTCGAAATGCCGAGGTCGCCCCACTTCTGGGCGCCGAACAGCACCAGATTGCCGTTGTTGATGACGGCGGTCAGGAAGCTGTCGCGGACCCGAATGCCGTGGTACTCGCGTGGCACGTTGATCTGGACGATCTTTCCGTCCCCGTGAACCGCCACGCGGCCGGGATTCTGCAGTTCGTCGAGGTCGAGGCCGAGAGCGTTCTGGCGCGCCGACAGGTAACCATAGAAGGCGTCCCAGGCGACCGATTCATAGTCTTCCTGAGATGCCGGGGCGGCGGTTCGCAGGCTCTGCCAGGTCAGGCTGTTGCCGCGGCCGGGAAGGATCGGGTCGGAGGGCAGGAGAGTGCCCCAGCGGCCGCTGCGGATGTCCATGCGGGCCTTGCTGGCGGGCAGGCCGAGGCTCGCGAGGCTTTGCTGGGCCGTCGCCACGGCTCCAACCGGAAGGCTCTCCGCCGGAAACAGAAGGTTGCCGATGTAGAGGTCGGCGTGGCGGTAGGACTTCTGGCGAGCCGGCGACTCGTCCGGCTGGCGAAAGGCGAAGAGTGGGGCAGTGACGAGCACCGCGAGGACAACCGTCCCCACGGCAAACCAGCGGTTGCGAACCATCGTAGCGGTCTCCTTGACAAATAAATCAAAACCTGTCGACCGGTCCCGCCAGGCGCGCTTCGAAGCTCACCACCGTCATCAAGGATTGGCCCCAATCCCTCGATTCCAGCAGACAACCCATCGCGTGTGGGCGGAGAAGGACATTCCTTCGGTCGATCGACTGACTTTCGACGATAGCATAGGGATCCCTGGGCCGAGGTATCGGCCTCCCCGAGGCACTTCCATGATGAACAAGCCCATTTCGCCGGCCGTTGCACTGGTCCTAGCCCTTCTCGGGAGCAGCGGATCGGTCGCTGCCGAAGGCCCGCCGAATGTCCTCTTGGTGACCCTCGACACGACCCGCAGCGATGCCCTCGGTGCCTACGGCGGCGCCGCGCGGACGCCGAATCTCGACGGCATCGCCGAACGCGGCGTGCGCTTCGATCGCGCCATCACCGCCGCTCCCATCACGTTGCCGGCCCATGCCTCGCTGCTCACCGGCCTCGATCCTCCGGAACACGGCGTGCGCGACAACGGCCTGAGCGCCCTGCCCGGCGATCTTCCGACGCTGGCGACGCGGTTCGCCGCCGCCGGCTATGCCACCGCGGCGGTGGTGGCCTCGCGGGTGCTCGACCGGCGCTTCGGCTTGGCTCGTGGTTTCGACCACTACGACGACTCGATGGCTGCCGAGGTCACCGGCGAGTACGGCTATGCGGAGCGCGATGCGACCGCGGTCACGGCAGCAGCGCGTCGCTGGCTGGCCGGCCGTGCCGGCGGCAAGCCATTCTTTCTCTGGGTGCACTACTACGACCCCCATGCTCCTTACCAGCCGGCGGCCGAGGCCCGCGACGGTTACCGAGGGGAAATCGAGAAGGTCGACACCGAGCTCGGTCGCTTGCTCGCGGCCATCCCCGATGGTGCCCTGGTGGCGGTGGTGGCGGATCACGGCGAGTCCCTTGGTGAGCACGGAGAAAAAGGCCATGGCATCTTCCTCTACCGCGCCGTGGTCGAGGTGCCGCTGATGCTCGCCGGTCCCGGGGTCCCGACCGGCAAGGTGGTGACGGAGACGGTGGCGGCTCGGCGCCTGGCGCCCACCCTGACGGCGCTGGCGCGGGTCGGAGAGCTGCCCGGTACGGTTCTACCGGGGGTTTTTCCGCAGCGACCGAAGCCTCCGCCGGAGGCGGTGTTCAGCGAGTCGACCCTGCCGGCGCGGGCCTACGGCTGGTCGCCCCTGACGGCCCTGACGGACGGTGCTTGGAGGTTGGTGGTGGCGCCGAAGCCGGAGCTCTTCGACGTCGCTCGGGACCCCGCCGAAGATCACAATCGGCTGGCCGAGGAAAGTCGCGTCGCGCGCCGCCTCAAGCGCCAGCTACGCCGCCTCGAGGCGGAGATGGGCGACCGCCAGGCCGAGCCCGCCGGGGTCGACGCCGAGCTCGCCGCCGCGGTGCGCAGCCTGGGCTACACCGCCGGCGGTGTCGGCGACCGGCGGCGTGACCCCAAGGACGGCATGGTGCTCTTGAACCGCCTCGCCGAGGCCAAGGAGCAGCTCCAGCGAGGCGACGTTCCGGTCGCCCTGGCGACCCTGCGGGAGTTGGTGAAGGTCGACCCCAAGAACCTGCCCTTCTGGACCAATCTGGCGCGCGCCCAAGGGGCCGGCGGTGATCTTGCCGGGGCGGTGGCTTCCTACCGCCAGGCGGTGCGCCTCAACCCGGGTCTCGACCTGCTGCGGATCAGCCTCGGCGACGCCCTCGCCGAGGTCGGCGATCTGCCGGCGGCCGAAGCCGAGTACCGGCGTGCCATCGAGCTCGATCCGCGTTCGGCTTCGGCCTGGCTGCGCCGGGCCGAGCTGGCGGCCCGTGCCGGGCGGGCGGTGGAAGAACGCCGCCTGTTGACCGCCGCCGCCCAGGCCGGAGCCGACAGCGCGGCGCTCCTGACGCGGCTGGCGCAGGTCGAGCTGGCGGCTGGGGACACGACCGCCGCCGCGCAACGATTGCGCCGTGCCACGGAGCTGCTGCCGAGCTGGCCGACGGTCTGGCTGGTCCTCGGCCAGGTGCACCTGGCCCGCGGCGACTGGCCCGCCGCCAAGCGGGTCCTCGAGCGCACCGTCGAGCTGGCTCCTGAGGCGCCGGAAGGGCGCCAGGCCCGGCGCTGGCTGGCCGAGCTCGCTGCCCGCCAGGAGCCCTGACTCGGATGGCCTTGCGAATCGTCGCCACTTGCGCTCTCGGTCTCGAGGAGTTCCTCGAGCAGGAGCTGCGCGATCTCGCCATGAAGGGGGTGGCGGTGGGGCGCGGGGCGGTGCGCTTCGAGGGCCGATGGCGCGATATCTGGCGGGCCAACTGGTGGTTGCGAACGGCCAATCGCGTGCTGGTGGAGCTCGGCCGTTGGCAGGGCCATGACGGTGATGCCCTCGCCACCGGAGCGCGGCGGTTGATTGGGCATCGCGGCGGCCATTGGGATGGCCTGAAGGTCGAAGAGCTGTTCGATCCCGGCCGCACCCTGGCCCTGCACGCCACCTCGACAGCTTCGGCGGTGCGCGACACGCGCTGGGTCGGCTTGCGGGTCAAGGATGGTCTGGTGGATGGCCAGCGGGGCCGCTTTCGGCGGCGCTCGTCGATCGATCGCCGGCGGCCCGACGTTCCCCTGCGAGTTTGGCTCCACCGCGACCGCGCGACGCTGCTGCTCGATACTTCCGGCGAGCCCCTCGACCGGCGCGGCTATCGCCAATCCAGCGGCACGGCGCCGCTGCGCGAGACCTTGGCGGCGGCCTGTGTGCTGGCCTCCGCCTGGGATGGCCGAGGTCCGGTGGTCGATCCGATGTGTGGCACCGGCACCCTGCTCGTCGAAGCGGCCCTTTGGGCCTCGGGACGGGCACCGGGGGAGACTCGCCGGGGCTTCGCCTTCGAACGCCTGCCGAACCTCGATCGCCGGGCCTTGACGGCGATCAAGGGGGAGCGCTCGCAGGGCGCCTGCTCGGAGCTCGAAATCGTCGGGGTCGATCACGATCCGGAAGCGGTGTCGGCGGCGCGGGAGAACCTCACCCGGGCGGGCCTGGACGCGGTGAGTCGATTGCAGGTGGGTGACGGCTTTGCCCTCGATCCTCCGGCGCGACCGGGTTTGGTGCTGATCAACCCGCCCTACGGTGAGCGCCTCGACGCCGGACCGGAGCAGTGGCGGCGCTTGGGGGATTTGTTGAAAGGGCGGTATTCTGGCTGGCAGGCCGTCGTGCTGGCCGGTGGCGACAGCCGAGGCAAGCACATCGGGCTGAAGCCGCGACGGCGAGTCGCGGTCCGCAATGGGCCCCTCGATGCCCGCATATTGCCCTTTGACCTCTACCCTGGATCCAGGACGGAGACCAAGAGATGAAGGTACGGTGGATGTTGTTTTGTTGTCTGTTTTTCTGTTTGTCAGGAGCTCCCCTTCTCGCTAGCGATGGTGATCGAATCCTGGGTATTTGGGCCTCCGCCCCGAGCGACGACGGCATCGCCCATGTCGAAATCTTTCGCCGCGGGGACACCTACGGCGGGCGCATCGTCTGGCTCGAAAAGCCCAACTACGGCCCCGAAGATCGTCACGGCATGGCTGGAATGCAGAAGGTCGATCGCGAGAACCCCGATCCCGACCGGCGCGGTCGACCGCTCGTCGGCCTCGAGATCCTCGAAGGCTTCCGCTACGACGGCGACGGTGGCTGGAATGGCGCCACCATCTACGATCCGGACAACGGCAAGACCTATCGCTCCAAGGCCTGGTTGGAGTCCGATGATGTCCTCGGTCTGCGCGGCTTCGTGGGCATCTCGTTGCTCGGTCGCAGCACCCGCTGGAGCCGCGTTCGACGGCAGGTCCAGGCCGGCTCGCTGCCGAGCGGAGGCTGAGGTCCGATGAGAGCGTGGGCGACGATGCTGGGCGTCGCCGCTCTGGCTCTCGCTTGCAGCCAGGCCCCGCGGGCGACGTCTCCGGGCGAGCTTCGGGCCCTTGACGAGGGGCGAGCGCTCCCCGCACCACCCTTGATGCTGATCGTCTCGTGGGATGGCGCCGGCGATCTGGTCGTCGACGAGCTGCTGGCAGACGGCCGGCTGCCCCATCTGGCTCGCCTGGCGGAGGCGGGAGCCGGTGCCGAGCACAGCATTGTCGGCCTACCTTCGAAGACCGCCGTTGGCCATGCCGTCTTGTGGACTGGCTGCGGCGCGAGCTGCAACGGCATCAGCGGCAACTCGACACCCCTGCTGCCCGCCGCTGAGCACACCTTGCTCGAGCGGCGTCGTGGCTTCAGCTCGGAAGCGCTGCTCGCCGAGCCGCTGTACGTCACGGCGGCGAAAGCCGGCAAGCGGGTGGTGGTGCTCTCGGCCACCCAGTCCTACCCACCGCAACCCCATCGCCGCGAGCTGGTCGCCGCCGGGGTGCCCGCCGAACGCTATCTCTCGGTGAGTGGCTTCGAGAACGTGATCGCCAGGAGCCGGGTCTTGACCGCCGCCGCGGCGCAACCGGCCCGCGAGGCCTGGCGGGCGCCGCCGGGCAGCCTCGAAATCGTCGAGGAGGTGGGGGACAGCAGATTTCTGACTCTGCTCTTCGACGATCCCGAGGTCGCCACCCAAGGTCTCGACACGGCGCGCGTCTGTCAGGGCGAGGCATCTCCCGAGTGTGGCTTCCGGTTGCGGCCCGCGAGCGCCACCGCGAGCGATCTCGGAAGCTGGAGCAAGGCCGTGGCGGTCAGCGATGGCGAGCAGCGCGGTCATACCCTCTTCCGTCTCTTCGCGCTGTCGCCGGACGGCCGCGACGTGATGCTCTACCGCCGCGCCGTCCACCACCTCGACGGACTGGCCCCGGAGGCCGAGCTCGAGGCCTACCGCCGCGCCTACCCGGGATTCCACGATACCCAGTTCCGGCTCTACGAGGATGGCGCCCTCGGGCCCCCGATGATGATGGGGGGAAGCGGCGAAGCCGAGGACCGGGTGCTCGAGCTCACCGCTCTCGATGTCGAGCTCAGCCGGCGCGCCACCCTGTGGGCCCTGCAGCGCTGGCGCCCGGAGGTGGTTTTTCACTACCTTCCGATGGCGGATCCCGCCGGGCATACCTGGATGGGGCTCCTCGATCCGGCCTCGCCGCGCCACGATGCCGCGATGGCGGCCCGCATCGAGCCCTACTATCACCGTGTCTTCGTCCTGCTGGACGACTGGTTGGGAGCGATCACCGCGGCGTTGCCGGCCGGATCCTCGGTGGCTTTGACCAGCGATCACGGCATGGCCGGCGTCGGCCAGAACCTGCTGGTCAACGAGGTGCTCGCAGCGGCCGGACTGCTGGTGTGGCGCGCCGACGGGGGCATCGACCTCGGCCGCACCCGGGCTCTGGCACCGGCCTTCGGCGATGCCTTCTCGATCAAGGTCAACGACGTTTCTTGGAAGCAGGGCATCGTTCCCCTCGACCAGCGCTCGCGGGTCCTCGACCAAGCGGCGGCGGCATTGCTCGCGGCGCGCGATCCATTGACCGGCGAGGCGCTGGTGCGACGGGTCTTCCGTCCGGAGGAGGAGCCGGAGCTCGGCGGCGGAGGTGTCGCCGGCGGTGATCTCTACTTCGACCCCGCTCCCGGCTACTATCCGCGCGCGTGGCGCGGTGAGGCGGTGGTGGCGCCGACTCGCCTGCCCTGGGGAGCCGGACAGCACGGCTTTCCGCCCCGTCGGCGCTCGATGCACGCCATCTTCTATGCCCAGGGCCCGGGCTTCGCTCGCGGTGTCGTCGCTCCCGCCATGCGCCACATCGACTTCGCCCCGACCCTCGCCGCGGTGCTCGGCATTCCGGCCCCGGCGCAGGCCGAAGGACGGGTGGTGACGGCACTGCTCGATCCCGCACCATGACTCTCCGGATCTGGCAAGGCCTGTGTGCCGTGCTCCTGCTGTGGGCGCTGGCGGCGACCTTCTGGCCCCCGCCGGCAGAGGTCGAGCCACCGGCCAGCACCGAAACCGAGCTGCCCGCGCCGCCGCAGCGGGTGCTGGTGGCGGCCGAGCTCTCGGCCCTCGCCGGCTGGGCCGAGGACGATCATGGGGCGGCCCTGGTCGCCTTCGAGCGCACCTGCCGGCGCTGGAGCCGGCGCGACGACGGCAACTCGGTGAGCTCCGACGGTTTGGCCGGGACGCTCGCCGACTGGCGTCCGGCCTGCGACTCCGTGGCCGGCGCCGAGAACGCGCCGCGGGAATTCTTCGAGCGCCACTTCCGGCCCTGGCAGGTGCTCGATGGCGAGACCGAGGAAGGCCTGTTGACGGGCTACTACGAGCCCACCTTGAACGGCAGCCGGCGCCCCTCGGAGCGCTTCGCCCACCCCCTTTATCGGCGACCACCGGAGCTGGTCTCGGTCGATCTCGGCCAGTTCCGTGACGACCTCGAGGGGCGGCGGCTGGCGGGGCGAATTCAGGCTGGCAAGCTGCGACCCTTCGACGATCGCGCCGCCCTCGACACCGGTTCCCTCGCCGGCCGTGGTCTCGAGCTGGCCTGGGTCGACGATCCGATCGACGCCTTCTTCCTCCACATCCAGGGCTCGGGGCGGCTCGAGCTCGATGACGGGACGGCGATGCGGGTGGGCTATGCGGCGCAGAACGGCCATCCCTACCACGCCATCGGACGCTCTCTCGTGGACCGGGGCGAGCTCCTGCGGGAAGAGGTTTCGATGCAGTCGATTCGGCGCTGGCTGGAGCAGAACGGCGCGGCGGCGGCCGCGCTGATGGCCGAAAACCGTTCCTACATCTTCTTTCGCGAGCTCGACCAGGCGGGGCCGATCGGGAGTCAAGGGGTGGTGTTGACCCCCGAGCGCTCGCTGGCCGTGGATCGCCAGTTCTTGCCCCTCGGGGCGCCGATCTGGATCGACAGCACGGCTCCCTCACCGCGCATTGGCGAAGCGGACCTGCCCCTGCGGCGGCTGCTGATCGCCCAGGACACTGGCGGCGCGATCCGCGGTCCGGTGCGGGGCGACGTTTTTTGGGGGCCCGGCGCCGCCGCCGCCGAGGTGGCGGGGCGCATGAAGAGCCCGGCGCTCCTGTGGCTGCTGCTGCCGCGAGGCCTCGATCCCAACGCTACCGGTGAGGGACCGCCCGAGGCGCGGTGAGCTTGATCCGGGGCGGCTGCCGGCTCAGTCTTCGAGGCGTTCTTCGACCGGCCGCCGGAGGGCGTAGATGGCTGCCCCCACGGCGAGGGCGATGGCGCCGGCAAGGAGGTTCTTGCGGCCGGCGCTGGCCGCGAGTCCGAGGGCCAGCAGAGCGGCGAGCACCGGCACGATGAGACCCCCGGGGATGCGGAAGGATCCGTCCGGCGAGGCCTGCCTCCGACGCAGCACCGGAATCGCCACGGCAGTGCCGAAGTAGCCTGTCAGGCGCGCGATGATGGACAGCGCCGCCAGGCCGGTGAAGGAGCCGCTCAGGGCCAGCGGTAGGGCGATGGCGGTCTGCAGCCAGAGGGCCTTTCCCGGGGTGCGATAGCGCGGGTGCACCGAGGCGAGGGCCCGCGGGCCGTAGCCGTGGCGCGACAGGGCGAAGAGGTAGCGCGGCCCGGCGAGCACCGAGTTGCCGTTGGTGCCGAGTATGGAGACGGCGGCCCCGAAGGTCAGCAAGATGCCTCCCCAGGAGCCGAGGAAGAGGCCGGCCGCATCGGCCAACGGGGTTTCCGAGCGGGCCACTTCCGGCAGGGTGCCGAGGGCGACCGCCTGAACGGCGCAGTAGAGCAGGGTGACGAAGGTGATCTGGGTGATCAGGGCAAAAGGAATGTCGCGGCGCGGCTGGCGGTACTCGCCGGCCGGGGCGGTGGTGTTCTCGAAGCCGGCATAGGCGAACAGCAGCAGCAAGGCCGCGTTGCCGAGCTCCGTTGGCCCGGTCGACGCCTGCGCGCTGAAGGTCTGGCGCGAGAAGGCGAAGATGCCCGCGGCCACGAAGACCGCCAGCGGAACCAGCTTGGCGATCACCAGAACGACGGCGGTGCGGGCGCCGGAGCCGACGCCGATCCAGTTGAGATAGGTGAGGACCAGCAGTGGCACCACGATCACCAGGGGACGGAGGCTGGTGCCGGCCGCTGCCGCCGGCCAGAGGTAGCAGACCGCCTGGGCGAAGCCCACCGAAAGGGAAGCGATCGAGGCGACCCGCGCCAGCCAGGTCATCCAGCCGACCTCGAAGCCGACGAAATCGCCAAAGGCGGCCCGGGTGTAGAGGTAGGCTCCGCCGGTGCCCTCGAAGTAGGTTGCCGCCTCGCTGAAGCAGAGCACCATCAGCAGAACCGTGAGGCCGGCGAGGGCGACCGCCCACAGGCTGGCGCTGCCGAGATAGGCCGCGGCGGCGGCGGGCAGCAGGTAGATGCCGCTGCCGACGACATCGTTGATCGACAAGCCGACGACCTGCCAGCGTGAAACGGACCGTCGGAGATCGGAGGCGGCCATTGGCGGCACCCTATCAGCCGCCGGAGCCGTCGGGAGGCGACCTCTGCCGCGATCGTGGCCGGTTCTTCCTGCGCGCTCACTCCCGCTCCGATTCATCACCCTCGCTGCGCGGCGCCGCCACCTGCACGGCCGGCACCATAGACTCGGGACTATGGGGAAGGTACTGACGACCTTTGTCGCGCTGGCTCTGGTGGCCGGCCTGCTGGCCTTTTTCCCGCCGGGATTCGGTGGCTGGCAGGGCAGGGTCCTCCTCGAGCTGCCGGATCCGGGCCATCAGCGGGCAATCGTCTTGCTGGCACCTTCCGACGACGGCGGACGGCTGGCGGCGCTCGATGCCGGCGGTACTTTGAAGGTCTGGCAGGTGGATGGCGCGCTGCTCGGTGAAAGCCCGGCCGAGGGCTTGCTGTCCCTCGCGTGGACGGCAGCGGGCGACCTGCTCGCCGGCAGCGAGGCCGGCGAGCTGCTGCGCTGGCCGGCGGGCGATCTCGCCGCGGTCCCGTTGCGCGTGCCGGTGGCGTCTCCGGCGACCGCCCTCGGCTCGGGCCCCGGGAACCTCGTCGCCTACGGCACGGCCAAGGGTGCGATTGCGGTGCTCGACGACGGTGGTGAAGCGCTCGCCGAGGCTGCCGGCCACCTGCCCGGAGAGCCTGCCGGAGCGATTCGACAGCTTGCGTGGCTGGCCGGCGGCGAGCTGCTCTCGGTCTCCGCTGGTGGGGTACTGCGCCGCTGGGCCTATCCGGGTCTGCAACCGGTCGGCGAGATCACGCGGGCCGAGGCGCCGCTGGCGGTCACCGGCAATCGGGCTGGCGGCTGGCGCTGGGTCGATGCCGGCGGAGCGGTGCACGAGGAATCTCCGGGCACGGTGGTCACCGAGGTGGCGGCGGCCCTCGGCAGACCGCCGCGTCGCGCCGCCTTCGCCGGCCAAGGAGCGATCCTGGCCCTCGGTGGGGACGACGGCTCGCTGCTGCTGCGGGACCTCGATCGCGGTCGGCGGTCGCTCCTCGGTGCTCCCGTCGTCGGCCTGGCGACGAGCCCCGACGGTCGCTGGCTGGTGCTCTCCCAGGGCCCGGGCCTGGCCGGAGTCGGCCAGGTGACCTGGTTCGACCGGCAGCAGGGCGAGCGCCGGGGTGGTCTCTTTTTGTCCTCGGGAGCCGCCACCTGCCTGCGGTTTCTGGAGGCCGGCGACCTCGGGATCTGGCTGCGCTCCGGCGAGCGCCTGCGCTGGCAGCCTTCGATGGTGGCGCCTCGGGCGCTGCCGCCGTCCGCCGCCGTTCGCTGTCCACCAGCGCGAAACGACCGTTTCCAGGTGCGGCGGTTGAACCAGGTGGGGGATCCGGAGGTCATCCTCGAGGATCTCCGGAGCGGCTGGCTGGTGACCTTGGAGGTCGGCTTCAGTCGTCTCGCCGAGGCCACCGATCGCGGTCTTCGGGACTTTCTGCTGGGTGCTTTCGCATGGTCCGGGCTGCGTCAGGACGGCACCGTGATGAGCTTTCGGCACCGCCCGCGGTGGCCTCTGCCTGCGATCCTGCTGCTGGTTCTGATCGCCGTTTGGATTCCCGGCCGCTGGTGGGTCCGTCGGCGCCGACGCCTTGCTATGCTGCCGCCGAATTCAAGCCCAGACAGGAGCTCCCGCAATGACCACCCTTGATCTCTACCGCGATCACCTGACGACCCTCGACCGCATGTTGGCGGAAGCCTTGGAGGCTGCCGGCAGTCGCTACGAGGCGGTTCTCTTTCATGCTGGCCGGGTCGATCACTACCATGCCGACGATCGCGAGATCACCTTCTGGTCGACGCCCCATTTCCGTCGCTGGTGCCCGCTGCCCGGCAAGGAGCACGTCGTTCTCGCTCGGCCCGGCAGGCCGCCGCGGGTGATCCGGGTTCGCCCTCGGGACTACTGGTACGACTGCTCGCCGCCACCGCCGGCCTACTGGCAGGAGGCGGTCGACTTCGACGAGCGCGAGTCCTACGAGGCCGCGGTGGAGGCCCTCGCTCTGCCATCGCGAGTCGCCTACGTCGGCAACTCGCCGGAGGCTGCCGAGCAGGCCGGGATCGCGGCCGAGCGCAATGAACCGCCGGAGCTGATGGCCGCCCTCGACTGGTTTCGCGCCTACAAGACGCCCTGGGAGGTCGCCCTGGTGCAGGTGGCGGTGGAGAAGGCCGCCAGCGGTCACCTCGCCGGTCGCGAGCTGTTCGATGCCGGCGCCAGCGAGCGGGAGATCTACTGGGCCTTCCTCGAGGGCTCTGATCAGACCGACAAGGATCTGCCCTTCGATCCGATCTGCGCCTTCGACGACAAGGCGTCGGTGCTGCACTACGAGAACCGTCGCGGCCTCGAGGCGGCGCCGGGCAAGGTGCTGCTGCTCGACGCCGGAGCCGGCTACCAGGGCTACGCTTCCGATCTCACCCGGACATGGGTCGGGGAGGGGGTCGAGCCGGTCTTCGCAGCGCTGGTCGAAGGGGTCGATCGCCTGGAGCGCGACCTGGTGGCGATGGTCACCCCGGGGCGCTCCTATCCCGAGATCCACGGCGCTGCTCAGCGCGGCGTCGCCGATCTTCTGGTGGCGGCGGGGGTTCTGCACGTCGGCTCCGACGAGGCTCTGGCCCGGGATCTGGTGCGTCCGTTCTTCCCCCATGGGGTCGGTCACCACCTCGGCATCCAGGTGCACGATGTCGGGGGACGCCAGGGGGATCTCGCCGGCTCCGAGGTGGCGGCGCCGGACGGGGCGCCTCATCTGCGCACCACGCGCCCCCTCGAGGTCGGTCACCTGGTGACCATCGAGCCGGGGATCTACTTTGCTCCGGTGCTCCTCGACGAGCTCGCCGAGGGGCCGAACCGGGAAGCCGTCGACTGGGCCCTGGTCGATCGCCTGCGGCCTTGCGGCGGGATCCGCATCGAAGACGATGTCCTGTGTACCGAGGACGGTGCTCATGACCTGAGCCGGGAGCATCTGCCCGGTCCCAACGACTGAGCCGATGGTGGCCGTGCGACACCGGGCTTGGCACTGGGTCCTGCTTCTCTCGCTTCTGGTGGCGATTCCACTGGCATCTCAGGAGCGCCCCGAGATCGGACCGGGCACCGAGCAGGGGACCCCAACCGATGACGGTCCGCCAGGAGAATCACCGGTCAATCCCTGCGCCGGCAAGGCCGATGGCGTCCGCTGTCCGGACGACGGCACGGTCTGCACGCGCGATATCTGTCGCGCCGAGCAGTGCCGCCATGAGCCAGCCCGCGACGGCCATGGTTGCGAAGACGACGGCAACGAGTGCACCGACGACATCTGTGCCGCGGGTGCCTGTACCCATCCGATGCTCGACAACGAGACTCCTTGCACGAGCGATGACAATCCCTGTACGGCGGATCAGTGCCTGCGCGGTCAGTGCGAGCACCTGATTCTTCCCCAGGGGACGGTCTGTGCCGAAGACGGCGAGCCGTGCACCTCGCACACCTGCAACGAGCGGGCTCGCTGTGTGCGTTCGGTGGCCCTCGATGGCGCCATCTGTCCTTCCGATGGCGATTGCTGTACGCGCGACATCTGCCAAGCGGGTCGCTGTACGCATCAAGGCGTCCGGCACGGCACGCCCTGTGACGGCGATGAAGAGGGCTGCGCCAAGGGCGGGTACTGCTTGTGGATCGATGGCCGGCCGCAGTGCAGCGTCATCGCCTCGCCGGCAGGGGACGCAGGCTGCTGAGCCAGTCGAGAGTCTGACTCGGCAGCCTGCGGCGCCCGGACCTACCGCTTTCGGGCCTTCTTCTGATCGCTGGCGGCCTTGCTGCCGGCGCCCTCTTGGACCGCCAGCAGGAAGCTGCCGCCGCGCACGTAGAGGGTGCCGTCGCCGATCGCCGGCGTCGCCATCAGGCGCTCGCCGTGGGGGATGGTGGCCAACAGCTCGTAGCGCTCGCCGGCCCGCACCACCCGGACGTCGCCTTCTTCGCTGGCGAGATAGATCTTGCCGTCGCCGGCCACCGGCGAGGCGCTGTAGGTGCCGCCGACCCGTTCGCGCCAGAGACGTTTGCCACTGGCGGCGTCGTAGGCCGACAGGATGCCTTCGTCGGTGCAGCCGTAGAGCGTTCCGCGATAGAGCAGGAGTGACGGCACATAGGGCCCACCGCGATCGCTGATGAAGGCGACGTGCTCGCCCTGGCGGGCGTTCTCGGGAACGGAAACGTCACCCTTGGCGCTGGTGCGGATGGCGCGAATCGGTTGGCCGCGGGGATAGCCCCCGGCGATGTAGATCAGGTCGTCGGAGACCACCGGCACGGGCACCATCACCTGCAGGCCGATGTTGAAGCGCCAGAGCTCGGCACCGGTGTTGGGATCGTAGCCGCGGGTATAGCCCGGTGAGGCGGTGACCAGACCGACGCCGCCGGGAGCGGCGTCGCTGCGATAGATCGCCGGGGTGCTCCAGGAAGGCTTCTCCTGGCGAGCGTCGCGCCATAGCTCCTTGCCGCTGGCGGCGTCGTAGGCGGCGAGGTAGGAGTCGCGGTGTCGGTCGACCTGGACGTAGACCTTGTCCTGCCACAGCAAGGGCGAGCTGGCGTGGCCCCATTGCGAGTTGCGGTCCGAGGCCATGCCCTGGTCGAGGAGCCCGAGGTCCTTGCGCCACAGCTCCTTGCCGGAGAGATCGTAGGCGGCCAGGGTCGAGGCGCCGACGATGGTGACGATGCGCTTGCCGTCGACCGCCGGCGAGGCGTTGGCCTGGCTCGAGGCGCGGTGCTGATCGAGGCGCCGCGGCTCTTCGACGACGGTCTTCGACCACTGCACCTTGCCGCTGGCGCGATCGATGGCGAGCAGATTCCAGCGCAGGGTGTCGTCTTTCCCGGCGACTTCTTCGAAGGTGGTCACGTAGAGCCGGTTCTGCCACAGCACCGGGCTGGCGAAACCGCCGCCGGCGAGCTCGGTGCGCCACAACACGTTGCGACCGCCGTCGGCATCCCAGGAGGTGGCGAGGGCGGCGCCGTCGGCGACTCCGGATCCATTGGGGCCGCGGAACGAAGGCCAATCGGCGGCGGTGGCGGCGGCGACGGCGAACAGAGCCGAAGCCAGGGCGACGAGCAAGATGAGCTTTCTCATGGAATCTCCTTCCGCGGGTTGGTCGACGTGTGCCATCCTACTACGGAGGTCGTAGGGATCCGCGGTGAATAGAGCTTGCGGAATCTAGTTCCGAGGGTTTGGGTGAGAGAAGGAGGTGGCGGTGCGGTCGATGATCGGGAGCTTGAGTCTGTTCCTGCTGGTGCCGATGTTGGCGGCCCAGGAGATGTCCTTCGAGGAGTATGAGCCGCGATCGACCCTGGTGGTTCCCGAGAACCCCGTCGAGCGCGCCCGCTACCCGCTGGTCGATGTCCACTCCCATCATCGGGCGGCGGACATGTCGGCGGCCGAGGTGGCCGCCGTGGTCGCCGACATGGACGCCCTCAACATCGCGCTGTTGGTCAACCTCAGTGGCGGCACGGGAGAGCGCCTCGAGGCCAGCGTCGCGGCCTTCGAAGGTCGTTTCCCGGGGCGCTTTCTGACCTTCGCGACGGTCGACTTCGACGGCATCGGCGAGCCGGGCTTCGGGGCCCGCGCCGCGCAGCGCCTCGAGGCCGACTACCGCGCCGGTGCCCGCGGCCTGAAGATCTTCAAGAATCTCGGCCTGACCTTGACGGACAGCGCCGGCCAACGGGTACCGACGGACGACCCGCGCCTCGACCCGATCTGGCGCAAGTGCGCAGAGCTCGGCATCCCGGTGCTCATCCACACCGGCGAGCCGGCCTCTTTCTTCGCGCCCCATGACCGCTTCAACGAGCGTTGGCTGGAGCTCAAGCAGCGCCCGAACCGGGCTCGGCCGCCGGATCGGTTCCCGCCCTGGGAGCAGGTGATGGAGGAGCAGTGGAGCCTCTTCCGCCGTCACCCGGAGACGGCCTTCATCGCCGCCCATCTCGGCTGGCTGGGGGGCGATCTGGCGCGCCTCGGGGATCTCCTCGACGACCTGCCCAACGTCTACAGCGAGATTGGCGCGGTGCTCGCCGAGCTCGGCCGCCAGCCGCGCATGGCGCGGCAGTTCCTGGTGCGCTACCAGGACCGCATCCTGTTCGGCAAGGACTCCTGGCGGCCGGAGGAGTATCCGGTCTACTTTCGCACCCTCGAGACCGCCGACGAGTACTTCGACTACTACCGCAAGCGCCACGCCCACTGGAAGCTCTACGGTCTCGATCTGCCCGACGAGGTGCTGCGCAAGCTCTACTACGGCAACGCCCTGCGTCTCCTCGACGTGCCCGAGACTGCGCTCTTTCCGGCACTGCCGGAGTAGCGTCGTCGAACGATCAGCTGGCCTGCGAAGACAGGCGATGACCGAGCCTCCGAGCCGCCTCCCGGAGGTCGTCGAAGGGCTGGTTGCGGACCGCACCGGCGGCCTCCCAAAGGCGGTCGTCGGGCGGCACCCAATCGCCCTCGACCGTGCCGACGAGGTAGGCCAGGCGAGCGCCCCGCCGGCGGGCGAGCTCGCTCACCGTGCCCACCACCTTGCCGGCGAAGGAGGTCTCGTCGAGGCGGCCTTCGCCGGTGATCACCCAGTCTCCCGGCGCCATCGCCGCCGGCAATCCGGAGGCGTTGAGCACCGCCTCGGCACCGGCGACCAGGCGGGCGCCGAAGAAGGCCCGCAGGCCGGCCCCGAGACCGCCGCCGGCGCCGTCCCGGGCCTTGCCGCGCAGGTCGAGGCCGAGATCTTCTCGCGCTCGCGTGGCGAGATTTTCGAGAGCTTCCCGGAGGACCTCGACGGTCGCCGGGTCAGCGCCTTTCTGGGGCGCGAAGACGGCGGCCGCGCCGTTGGCGCCGTCGAGGGGATTTTCGACATCGCAGAGGGCTTCGATCGCCATCGTCGGCCGCGGCCTCGGCGGAACGATGCGGGCCAACCGTCGCAGGGCCGCGCCTCCCGGGGGCAGGGGAGAGCCGAAAGCGTCGAGGAAGCGCCAGCCGAGGGCGGTGGCGGCGCCGCAGCCGCCGTCCACCGTCGCCGTGCCACCGATACCCACTCGCAGCGCGGTGGCCCCGGCCAAGCGGGCCGCCTCCAGCAGCTCGCCAACGCCGCGGCTGGTGGTCAGACGGGGATCGCGCTCCGCCGGCGCGAGGAGGGGCAGGCCACAGGCGGAGGCGGCGTCGAGCCAGGCGAGACTGCGGCGCTGATCGAGGGCGAAGCCGGCTCGCGCCGGGCGGTTGGGCAGTGGACCGGTCACCGTGCGGCTGCGCCAGGGAGCCGCGGCGAGGGCTGCCAGGCGCCGCGCCGTTCCTTCGCCGCCGTCCGCCAAGGGCCAGGAGAGAAGGACGCCCGCGGGCTGCGCCTCGGCGAGGCCGAGGGCGACGGCTCGGCAAGCTTCGGCGGCGCTGAGGGTGCCCTTGAAGGCATCGAAGGCGAGGTGGATTCTCATCGTGGTGACGGCAGTCGGCGGAGCGGCGAAGGTGATCCGCCGGCGGGGCTGCCGAGAGACTAGAATAGGCCAGTCCGTCGCCGACCATGCCAGCCGCTGCCGATTCTCTCCGCGAAGTCCTCCGCCACACCTGGGGTTACGACGAGTTTCGACCCCTCCAGCGGGAGGCGATGGAAGCCGTGGTGGCCGGCCGAGACTCCCTCGTCGTGCTGCCCACCGGGGGCGGGAAATCGCTCTGTTTCCAGGCCCCGGCGCTGCTTGGGGAAGGCCGGTTGGCGGTCGTGGTCTCGCCATTGATCTCGCTGATGAAGGACCAGGTGGACGCCCTGCGAGCCCACGGCGTGTCGGCCGCTTGTCTCAACTCGAGCCAGGATCCGGAGGAGCGCCGCGCGATTCGCGAAGGCCTGCGGCGGGGCGACTACCGCCTGCTCTATGTCTCCCCGGAGCGCCTCGTCGGGCAGGGCTTCCAGAGCTTCCTCGAGGACTGCTCGCCGGCCTATATGGCGGTCGACGAGGCGCACTGCATCAGCCAGTGGGGACACGACTTCCGCCCCCCTTACCGCGAGCTCGGCCGGCTCAAGGAGCGCTTTCCGGAGATCGCCATCCACGCCTACACGGCGACGGCGACGGAGCAGGTGCAGCGTGACATCGTCGAGCAGCTCGCCCTGCGTGACGCCGAGATCCTGATCGGCTCCTTCGACCGGCCGAACCTGATCTACCGCTCGCGGCGCAAACGTCGGGTCGATCAGCAACTCCAGGAGGCCCTGGCGCGCCATCGCGACGAGGCCGGCATCATCTATTGCATTTCCCGCAAGGAAGTCGAGTCGGTGGCCCAGAAGCTGCGCGACTGGGGCCACCGAGCGCTCGCCTACCACGCCGGCCTCGATGCCGAGGAGCGCCATCGCTGCCAGGAGGCTTTTCTCGAAGAGCGCGTTGACGTGGTGGTGGCGACGGTGGCCTTCGGGATGGGCATCGATCGCTCGAATGTCCGCTATGTCATCCACATCGGCGCCCCGCGGTCGCCGGAGCACTATCAGCAGGAAGCCGGCCGCGCCGGCCGCGACGGTCTCGAGGCCGAATGCCTGCTGCTCTATTCACCGGGTGACTTCGCCACCTGGCGCCGCCTCTTGGAAGCCGATGGCGAGCTCAGCGCCGGGGCGCGCCAGCTGCTGCGCGCCATGCAGGCCTATGCCGGTGCCACCACCTGCCGCCATCGGGCCCTGTGCGAGTACTTCGGTCAGACCTACGAGGACGACAACTGCGCCGCCTGCGACTGGTGTCTCGACGAGCTCGAGCGGGTGGAAGATTCCCTCACCTTGGCGCAGAAGATTCTCTCCTGCGTCGCCCGCCTCGGTCAGCGTTGGGGAGCCGGCCAGGTGATCGATGTCCTGCGAGGGCGGGCGACCGAAAAGGTGGTCACTCAAGGCCATGACCAGGTGTCGACCTTCGGCCTGTTGGCCAGCCTCTCCGTCGCCGAGCTCAAGGGCTTCGTCGATCAGTTGCGCGACCAGGGGACCCTGCAGGCGGTCGGGGATCGCTATCCGGTGTTGCAGCTCACTGCGGCGGGCGTCGATCTCCTCAAGGGGCAGCTTCCGGGCGATGACTTCGCGCTCTTTCGGCAGCCGGCGCCCACCGCCCGGCGGCGCCGTCGGGGTGGTGGCCGTGGGGAAGATTGGGAGGGCGTCGATCGCGGTCTGTTCGAGCGTCTGCGGGAGGCTCGCTTGAGCATCGCCCGGGAGCGCGGCGTGCCGCCCTACGTGGTGTTTCACGACAGCGTTCTGCGCCAGCTGGCGAAGGTCCGGCCGACCACCCCGCAAGCTCTGCTGCAGGTGCACGGCATCGGCGATCGCAAGGCCGAGCGCTTGGGACCGACCTTCCTGCCGCTGATCGAAGGCTACTGCGCCGAGCGCAGCCTGGAGCGCAATGTCGGGCTGCTGCTGAGTCGTCTGGTGGAAGGCTGAGATGACGCATTCGGCTGCTAGAATCGGTTGCCAGCCATCGTGCGCTCGGCGAGCCGGATCGGCCCGGCGGGCGCGCATCACGAAGATTCCGAACCACGGCACGCTGCAATTGATCAAGTCGACTCTCGGCCGTCTGTCCGCCCTGCTCCCGCTCCTCGTCTTCCTGGCCGGCTGTGGTGAGCCGCCGCTGCCGCCGCGCAGCAACATCCTGCTGATCACCGTCGATACGCTGCGCGCCGACCATCTCTCGGCCTACGGCTATGAACGGCAGACCTCGCCGGTGATCGACCAGCTGGCGGCGGAAGGGGTGCGTTTCGACCAGCCCGCCGTGCAGTGGCCGAAAACGGGGCCCTCGATGGCCTCGATGTTCACCGCCATCTATCCCAAGGACAACGGCATCGTGCGCCGCATCGGTCAGCCGCTGCCGTGCCGCTTCGAAATGCTGGCGGAGCGCCTGCAGCGCGCCGGCTACCAGACCCATGCGGTGGTGGCGAATGCCGCTCTGGCGAGCGATTTCTACTTCGACCAGGGCTTCGATACCTACATCGAGACCTGGAAGCTCGAGTCCAACGACCCCGACCACGATCCCAATACCGCCGAGGCGGTCACCAACCTCGCCATCGGCCTGCTCGATCAGATCGCCGACAGCGACGAGCCCTACTTCCTCTGGGTCCACTATCTCGATCCTCACGCCCCCTATGGCGCTCCCGGCGAATGGCGGGATCGCTTCCAGAACGACGAGTTCTTCGACGACACGGTCAAGATCAACATCGCCGACAAGCCGCGTCAACAGATGACCGGTATCGGTCGCGATCAGGTGATCGATGGTCGCGACGATCTGGCCTTCTATGTCGCCCGCTACGACGCTGAGATCGCCTATAACGACGCCCAGATCGGCCACCTCCTGGAGGCTCTCGACGAGCGTCGCCTGCGCGAGCGCACGCTGACCGTCTTCACCTCGGATCACGGCGAATCCCTGGGCGAGCATCGCTACTACTTCGACCACGGCCGCTTCGGCTTTCAGACCTGTGTGCGGGTGCCCTTCATCGTGCACTATCCGGGAGTCCTCGAGCCGCGCGTCGACGAGGCACCGGTCGAGCTGATCCATCTCTCGCCGACCCTTCTCGAAGCCGCCGGCATCGGCCTCGACGAGGGGCGCTGGAACCAGGGGGCGAGTCTGACCCCGCGGCTCCTCGGCGAAGCCGCGCCGGCGGATACGGTGGCCTACTCGGAGGCCGGCTGGGAGACCAAGAACAAGTGGCAGAAGATCGTGCGCGACGAGCGCCACAAGCTGATCTTCGCCCAGACCCGGCCGGAGCAGCGCTGGATCGGTGGAGAAGGGGTGCGCTTCACCCTCTTCGACCTGCAGGCCGATCCCGAGGAAACGCGCAATGTCGCGGAGGAGAACCCGCAAGCCCTCGAGCGCCTGCAGCGCCTGCTGTCGGCCTGGAACGGAGCCGACCGCTACAACGCCGAGATCGACGAGATTGGCGGCGCCTGCGGCGACGAGCGCTCGATGCAGGGCGAGACCCGCGACCTCCTGAAGTCCCTCGGGTATCTCTGATTCAGGGGGGCTAAAGGCGCCCCCCTCAGCCGCACGCACATGTCGTGCGGCTTCACCCCAATCCAGGGCGGCCCCGTCCTCAGCGGCTTTCGCCGCTGCCCTCGCGCTTCCGCGCTCGGGGGCCGTCTGCTGGTTAGCAGACGCCTGCTTTCTGCCGACAGGAACTTCGGGGCTAAAGGCGCCCCCCTCGCCTACGCGGCCCGAGCCGCACGCACATGTCGTGCGGCTCGCGGCCGGCCAGGCACCCCCGTCCTCAGCGGCCAGAGGCCGCTGCCCTCGCCCTGATCGGGCTCGGGGGCCGTCTGCTGGTTAGCAGACGGCTTCTTTCTGCCGAAAGATAGGTGCTTCGGGGCTAAAGGCGCTCACGTAATCTACGCGGCCCGGGCCGCACGCACGTGTCGTGCGGCCTCACCCCAATCCAGGGCGGCCTCGTCCTCGGCGGCTTTGCCGCCGCCTCGCGCTTGCGCGCTCGGGGGCCCGCTGCTTTGTAGCCGACGGCTTCATTCTGCCGACAGGGACTTCGGGGCTAAAGGCGCCCCCCCGCCTACGCGGCTCGGGCGCGACAGGTGCGTCGCCGGGCCCTTAGCCGGTGAATTTGTAGCCCAGGCGGTGGATGGTCACCAGCCACTTCGGGTCCGATGGCGTGTCTTCGATCTTCTTGCGCAGTTTGGCGATGTGGGTGTCGACGGTGCGGGTGTAAGGGATGGAGTCGTAGCCCCAGACGGCGTCGAGCAGGCGATCGCGGGAGATGACTTCGCCGCGGTGGGCGACGAAGTACTCGAGGAGATGGAATTCGCGCGGTGAGAGCTCGAGGGACTGGTCGCCTTTGGTCGCCTCGTGGCGCCGGAAGTCGATGGTGACGTCGCCGAAGCGCGCGATGGCGGCGCCGGGGGAGTGGCCGGAGGTGCGTCGCAGCACCGCCTCGGCGCGGGCGAACAGCTCGAGAAAACTGAAGGGCTTGGTGATGTAGTCGTCGGCCCCGAGCTTGAGGCCGAGGATCTTGTCGATCTCCTGGCCGCGCGCCGTCAGCATGATGATCGGCACCGAGTCGCCGCCGCGGCGCAGCTCCTTGCAGACATCGAGGCCGGTCATGCGCGGCAGCATGACGTCGAGGACGATCAGTGCCGGAGCACGCTCCCGAGCGGCGGTGAGGCCGGCCTCGCCGTCGGTGGCGGCGATCACTTCATAGCCTTCGTACTCGAAGCCATCGCGCAGCGCGACGGCCATGGCTTCGTCGTCCTCGACGATCAGGACTCGCGGGCTCATGACTTCTCCTCCGGGGCCGACGGCTCCACCGGGGCGGACGGCGTGAACGGCAGGTGGACGGTGAAGGTGCTGCCGCGGCCGAGCTCGCTGCGCACGCTGATCTTGCCGCCATGGGCCTGGACGATGTGCTGCACGATCGACAGGCCGAGACCGGCTCCCTTGACGTCGTGAACCAGGCCCGTGCTGACGCGATGGAAGCGATCGAAGATGCGCTTCTGCTGATCGCGCGAGATGCCGATGCCGTGGTCCGTGACGGCGATCTCTGCATGGCCGTCGGTGCGCCCGACGGCTACCTGGATCTCGCGGGCGCCGTTCGAGTACTTGACCGCGTTGTCGATCAGATTGCAGATCGCCTGGGCGAGGGCTCCGGGATCGACGGCGACCGGCGGGAGCTCCTCCTCGGGGCCGTCGAAGTAGAGCCGGAAGCCCTTCTGCCGGAGCCTGATCTCGAAGGTCTTGAGGGCCTCGGTCACCACTTCGACGAGATCGCACTCCTCGAAGTGGTAGACCTTGCCACCGGATTCGATACGCGAGAAGTCGAGAATGTTGTCGATCAGCTGGGTCAGGCGCCGGCTCTCGGTCTCGATGTACTCGCCATACTCGCGCACCTTGGCCGGGTCGCTCACCCGGTCGAGGCGCATGAACTCACCGAAGACTCGAATCGACGACAGCGGAGTGCGCAGCTCGTGCGAGACATTGGAGACGAAGTCGTTCTTCATCTCCGACAGGTGGAGCTCTCGCGAGGCGGTGCGCAGGGCAAAGGCGATCGCCGCCAGCAGGACGAGGGCGAGGACCGCCGACAGCGTCAGGTTGAACAGGAAGTTGGCTCGCGCCCACTGCTCCGGCGTCGCTGATCGACTGTGGATGGTGAGCTTCCAACCACTCACCGAGTCGTACAGGGAGCGGGCCGGCTTCGAGGTCTGTTCCTCGCCGAGGATGAGCTCGCCATTGCGATCCCAGACCGTCACCACCAGATCCGGCAACTCGCCGACGATCTCATCGACTGCTTTGGGCAGGACCTTGTTCTTCAGATAGTCCTGGTCGAGGACGAAGCCCACCAAGCCGACCAGGTGGGATTCCTCGTCGATCACCGGCTTGACCATCGTGCGGAAGCGAGGATCGGAGTCGTTGAGCTCGACGTCGACTTCCTCGAAGGTGCGGCCCGACTGGCTGCGCAGATGCCAGGGAATCACCGCCGCCAGGATGGCATCCGTTTCCGGCCCCTCCTCCGCGGGCACCATCTTTCCGGCGACGGAGTCGTGGACCGAGACTTTGGGGTCGTCACCGAAGCTGGCGACGAAAAAGGGCCGGGCGCCGCTGAAGCGCCTTTCGGCCCTGGAGAAGAAGCGGCAGAACTTGGCCGCCGGATCCTCGGCGGCGAAGGCCTGGGACGGCAGGGCGAGGGCGCTTTGCCCTTCCTTCCAGTAGAAGTAGGAGATGTCCTTCGAAATGGAGCTCAAGTAGGCGCCGAGGGAGGACTCGCGAGCTACCCGGGAGCTCTTCTCGAGCTCCGAGAGCCAGCGGTACTGCAGGCCGAGCAGGATCAGCAGGGGAACCAGGGCGCCGGCGAAGGCGAGAAGCAGGCCGCGGCGCTGGGCGCGGGCGCGGCGCAGCGGCAGACCATCGCGACGAGAAGAGGCCCGGTTCATAGGGCGGCAATATAGCCCACAGGTCGGGCCTTGGGCCGCTGCGTTGACGACTTGTTTACAACCGTTACAAGTTTTGACGCTTCGTCCAGGACATTCACATTCGCCCTTCCTAGACTGCTGAAGACGGAAAAGGCATCCGTCGCCATCAATCCCATCGGACGCCCTCTCCGGGATGTCCGAAGAGTTTCGGAGGATCCGAGAATGAAGATTTCCACTTGGTTGGTCGCGTTGACGGTTCTCGTTGCCCTGGCAGGTACGGCCTTCGCCGGAGAGCACTACAAGTGTGACAAGGGAGCCGAGGAGTGTCTGAACGCCATGGTCACGAAGATCAAGGCCAAGGGCTGGCTTGGAATCGAAACCGAGAAGACGGCCGAGGGCCGCTATGCGGTGAAGGCGGTGACGGCGGGTAGCCCGGCAGAAAAGGCCGGATTCCAGGCCGGGGACGTGCTGGTCGCCCTCAACGGTGTCGAGCTGTCGAAGGAAAACAAGAAGAAGCTTGCCAAGGTCAAGAAGAGCCTCGGTCCCAACGTCAAGGCCGAGTACACGGTCAAGCGCTCCGGCGGCAAGAAGAACCTGACGGCCTGGCTCGCCGAGGTGCCCGACACGGTGTTGGCGCAGTGGATCGGTGAACACATGGTCGACCAGCATTCCTACGTCACCGTCGCCGCTCGCTAGGACGACCGCGCAACCTCGAGATTCTTCGGGGCAAAGAAAACGGGCGACGCAGCCACTCGGCGCGTCGCCCGTTTTGCTATTGGGGGCAGAAAAGTAGGAGCGCGGTGTCTACAAGCTGCGCTTTCGGCCGCGCAGACCTCGGCGGCTGCCCTTGGGCTTGCCACCCATGCCGCCGCGGCGTCCCGGCGCTCCGCCACCGCCACCGCCGCCGCCACCACCGCCGCCACCGCTGTCGGGCTGGCCGAAGCCCTGGAAGTCGGCGAAATCTCCCGGCTGCGGCCGGTACTCGGTGCGCGGCGGCCGCGGTGGGCCGCCACCGCCCGGCGAACGGCGCGGCTTGTCCTGCGCTTCGTTGATGTTGAGCCGCCGCCCGGCGAGCTCGGTGCCGTTGAACTTTTCGATCGCTGCCGCCGCGAGATCCGGGCTGGCGAACTCGACGAAGGCAAAGCCTCGCGGGCGCCCGGTGGCTCGGTCCGTCGGGAGGTAGACATCGACGACCTCGCCGGCTTCCGACAGGTAGGCCCTGAGCTCGTCTTTAGTGGTTTGGAAGTTCAGGTTGCCGACGAAGACTTTGGCGGAAATGGTCTTTCTCCTTAGTTGCAGACGATCCATGGAGCGTCGCCGTTCGGAAACGAGCTCCGACCCTCGACCGTGCTGAACTCGCAGCCACACTCGTCGAAGAGTCTCGATGAAAGCTTAGCAGGGGGCCCTGCGAGACTCAAGAAAGGTCACTTGCTGAACAGATCGTTGATCTCGCCGTAGTTCGCTGCCAACTCGCCGAGGGCGGCTTCGTCGAGAGGCCCGGCCGAAAGGCGGTCGATCTCCGCGACTGGCCGCTCGACCAATTCGAGGCCCGCGGGCCGAGGGCGCCGCCGAGGATGCTGACGCAGCTCGTCGCGAGCCCCCAGCAGGGCCATCAGCCGGCCCGATTCGGACCACTGACCGAATTGCAGGCTGGGTTGGTCGAGGTCGAGGGAGGCGAGGTAGGCCTCGACTTCGGCGACGCTCTTTGGCAGCTCGTCCGCCGATCGGTCGCGAATAAGGGCCTGCAGCAGGTCGCGATGGGCGATGGCCGCCTGCTCCGGGTCGCCGGTGCGCTCGGCGGCCGC
>JBCCHV010000056.1 GCA_039028635.1 Acidobacteriota bacterium | reverse complement strand
TTTTCAGCAGCCTGCTAGCAGGTTGCTGAAAAACTCGTCGGCAACCTGCTTCCGGGCCCGGAAGGGCCCGGCGGCGGCTCGGCCGCCGCGGCAGGAGAGGAGGCCCAAGAACCGCGCGTCTTGGGCCGGAGCGGGACGCGCAGTCAGGGGCGCGCAGCCCCTCTCGGAAAAAACAGCTAGCAGCGCTGGAAAAGTCGCGAAGCGGACTTTTTCAGCAGCCTGCTAGCAGCCTTTGGCGGGAAACCAGACGGTGGGATTGCCGGTCGCGTCGCGCCAGCGAATCCAGCCGACCGCCGTGCGTGGCTCCTGCTGTGGCGGATCCGGATCGCAGGCGATGGCCGGCCGGATGACCCGAACCTTCATCCAGGGGCCGCGCAGCTCGAGGGGATGGATATCGTGGCTGCCGCGAACGCGATCGACCACCGGACCGCCGGGAGAGGGATGGAGGGAGCCGGCCCTGGCGGAGCGGAAGTAGAGCGGATCCGGGTGCTGCAGCAGCAGGTCGCCATAGGGCTCGAGGACGAAGTGTTGGTCGAGATCCTGCCGGCGGGCCCAGGCGGTGCCATCGGCGAGCGGTGCCGGCTGCATCGGGCCGAACCGGAACCAGCCGTCGGCTCGCATTTCGAGCACCGGGATCGAGGCATAGCCGTAGGCGGTCGTGACGGTGGCCATCGCTATCGCCTCGTCGCTCGCCGTCGCCGGCTGCAGGCGGCCGCGCGATAGTGATCGCCAGGGCAGGCCGCCGGGCGCATTGTAGAGGGGCAGGTCGAGACGTTGGATCCAGCCGGCGCCGCTGTCCGGGTGCCGACTCCAGTCCCCTCGTTTCAGAAACGACAGGTCGGCGAGCCGCAAGTGGCCGACTCCGAGGGCGGCGGTGCTGTCCGTCGGGTCGAGGTTCCGGAGCTCGATGAAAGGTGCGCCATCGGAGGGTGGTGCGGCTGGCCAAGAGACCATCAGGATGAAGGCCAGCAGGAGAATCGGTCGCTTGATCATGAGTGTTCTCCCCCGGCCTCCGGGTGTCCGGAGGCCGGGAAGCTCCCTACGGGACGTTCGGGCTGATCACCTGATCGAGCTGTCCTTCGGCCCAAGCACCATCGGGACCGATGTGTGGCGGCGAGGCCTGCTCGGCGTATTCCTCGACGGCGAGCTGGTAGCCGGCCGGATCGTTGGCCTTGCTCTCCCAAGCGGCGCGTCCGGTGAGCAGATTGGGTGAGATGTCGACCCGACCGTAGTCTTCCGTGACCACCCAGGTGCGCAGGTCGACGTGGGCGCCGTACTGGCCATCGCCGCGACTGCCGGCGCCGCCCATTTGCGCCAGCACGTCCCCGGACTGCACTCGCTGGCCCACCTGCAGGCCGCTCTCGAAGCTCGCCAGATGGCCGTAGTGGACCATCACGGGATAGTCCCGGGTGACGCCGTCCTTTCCCGTCACCGGGTAGGTGAAGTCCGTTTCCACCACCACTCGCCGACCGTAGCCCTCGGCTCCGCTACCGCCAAAGACGGGATCCGTTTGGATCTGCCGTACGGTGCCGTTGAACCAGCTATGGACGTCGTAGTTGATGGTGTTGTCCGAGTGGCGGGCGATGTAGTCGATGCCGAGGTTCATGTTCGACGGCGGTCGACGCTCGACGGTGTTGGGAGCGTCGCTGAAGATTGCGAACTTCTCCGATTTTCCACCGTGACCCGAGGGCTCCATGAAAGCCCCGCTGATCTCGAGCCGCTGACCGGGTTCCCAGTAGCCGGAAACGGGGACCCGAACCTGCGGGTAGCCGAAGGCGGCACCGTTGGTCTGACCCTCCGGAATCACGCCGCGGAAGGGGTCCGTTGCCTGCTGTAGGGTTTGGGCGTCGAGGGGCTTGAACTGCCCATCGACGGGCAGGCCGTAGGCGGTCTGCAGGCCGCGCACCGCCTGGGTGACGCTGGGCCCATACTGGTCCGGGCCGACATTGCTGACCCGGAAACCGAAATCCTGCAGCTCACCGTGGAGCTCGAGGACTCCCGGCCCTTGGTCGCCGGGCCTCAGCTCGCCGCGGAAGTTGGCGACATCGTCGACGCCGCCGGCCGGCTGCCGACCCTGGGCGAGGATGAAGAGCGAATCTCCGGGCGCCTGAGTGAAGGTGTCGGCACCGGCCAGCACCAGATCGGTACCGCCGCTGGTGAGGCCGGCCGCGGCGTCGGTGTCGGAGGTGACACCTTCTCCGGTACCGACGAGGCGTTGCAGGGACTGGGGATCGAGTCCTTCGGCGTTGGTGCCGCTGAGGGGAGTTGCCATTGCTTGAACCTCCTTGTTTTTCGGCCAAGTCGGTCAGGGCGGGTGAGGAATGGATCGGCGACCGTTTTCGAAGTGTCGTCGCTGGGTTTCGCGCGCGATTTCGTCGCGTCGCCGGGCCGCCTGGTCGTCGGGGTCGCCTTCGAGACCGGCGAAAGGCTCGAACCGGCGCGTCGGGTCGGGTGCCTCGGAGCGCTCGTCGTCGGAGACGGCGGCGATCTCGGTTCGGCTCAGGCGATCGATCAGCTCCTGCATCTCCTCGACGCTGAGGAGCTGCAGCTCGCGGAAGGTCTGGCGCTGCAGGATGTGGGCGGCAGCGCGTCGCCACTGCAGGCGGCGGAAGGCGGCGTCGCCGGCGAGGCGGGTCAGGGACTCGCCCCAGCCATCGCGGAAGGAGTCGCCCTCGACGAGGTGACGGCGGGTCAGGTCGAGACCGACCTCGGGCTCGGTGTCGACAATGCGCTCGAGGAGCTGCAGGCGCTCCTCGCTTCCCAGGGCCTCTCGCGCCAGGTCGCGGAAGCCGGAAAGGAAGCGGCGCAGGAGGGGCTGGAGGTCGCCGCTGCCAAGGCTCCAGCGCAGCAGGCCAAGGGAGAAGCCCGCGCCCTCGCGGTCGGCGCTCACGGTGTCGAAGGCGGCGAGATCGGCGGGCGGTTCCTGGAAGCTCTGAACGATGCGGTAGGTGAGCTGGCCCAACACCGAGAGCCCGCGGCCGGTGGCCAGGCCCGGCGGCGGAGGGCTTGGTTGCCGCTGCACCAGCTCGGCGATCGAGACCGGCTGCTGAGTGCGTCCGGGGGCGGTCTCGAAATCGTCCAGCGACGCGGGCTTTCCCGCCGATAGGGGGTCTCCGGACGACGGCAGGGGAGGTGCCGGTCGGGAGATCGGAGAAGGGGGAATACGAGTCATATTATAGATATTTTACTATAAAAAACTATAAGAGGCAACTCAGTTGGGGAGTCTCTGAAACCCCCCTTGGTGCAGCGCGTACAGATGTCGTAGTACTGATATTCACGGCTCGCCCGCGAGGCGGCTGATCTTGAGCGCGGTTCGACCGCGCCTTTCGATGGAAGGGCTGGTCACGTCTTCGGTCTCTCGAAAAGTGTCGTTCCAAATTCTCGCAATGGCTGGACTCCAAAGGAGAATGACCTTGAGATTGAAGTACCCCACAGCATTGAGCCTGATGGCTTCCCTGGCGGTCGCACCCCTGGCTTGGGGGTCACACAATCACTCTGGACCCAATCTCACCCTCGACGTCGCCGATCTGGTGGCCGGCGTCGATCCCCTGATCCGCGTTTCCGGTGCTGCCGGACCGACCACCTTCGGTCAGCTCGGAACGCCCGTCGCCGGTGGCTTCGATATCGATGGCGACGGTCATACGGACTATGCCGTCGGTCACATGACCACCACCAACGGTCCCGACCGAGTGTTCGCCGGCGAGGTTCAGCTGGTCTTCGGTGATGGCACCACCCGCGGCGACATCGATCTCGCGGTACCGCAGCCCCGGGTGCTGCGGATTCTCGGTGACGGCTTCTTCGAGGCCACCGGCAGCGAGATCTGGATGGGGGACATCACCGGCGACGGCCTCGGCGAGCTGCTGATCTGCCGTCAGAACTTCAATCCTGGCGACCGTCTCGGGGCCGGCGCGCTGACCGTGATCGTGGGTAGCCCCGAAGTTCGCAACCTTGCGGCCGGGGGTGGCGTCCTCGACCTGCGCTCGCCGCCGGCCGGCGTCGAGGTGTTGACCTTCGTCGGCGCCGCCGCCAACGATCGCCTCGGCATCTGGGTGCGCACCGGCGACGTCGACGGCGACGGCATCGATGAGTTGGTGGTGGCGGCGGACCAGGAGTCGATTCCCGGCGAGACCTTCCGCGGTGCCGTTTACGTGGTGCGCGGTGGCGATCATCTGGCGCAGTCCGGAACCATCGACCTGGCGGACTTCGGCAGCACTTCCTTGGCCGGCAATCTGGCCCGCATCACGCCGCCGGCCGGTGCCGACGATTTCCATTTCGGATCGACCCTGCAGCTCGGTGATCTCGATCGCAACGGTCGCGCCGAGATCTTCATCGCCGCCGCTCTCAACCGCGCCGGCGCGGTGCTGAGCGGCGACGGCAACTTCAGCGGCGACGCCGTCGGCGGTCCGCCGGGCGGTCGGCTGTGGATTCTCTGGGACGATTCCTTTCCCTACGGCGGTTCCTGGCCGGCGGGCTTCACGATCGATCTCAGCTCACCTCCGCGGTCGCTCACCACCCTGAGCGGTGGCGTCCAGAACGTCTCCTTCGGTGAGGAGGTCCTCGGTGGCCTCGACTACAACGGCGACCGTCGGCCCGACCTCTTCATCGGCGATCTGGTGGGGGACGGCACGGCGGCCCAGGACCGGCCCGTTTCCGGGGTGGGGTATGTGCTCTACACGGCCCGTCGCTTGAAGGGCAAGACCTTCAACATCGACGATCTACCGCGACGTTTCCGGATGACCAAGATCCTCGGTCCGGTGGCCGGGGCGATCGGCTCGGACACGGTGGCGCACGGTGATTTCGATGGTGATGGCCTCGCCGATATCGCGATCGGCAACCCCCATGACAACCCGCAGGATCGCTTTCACGCCGGCTCCATGCACATCCTCTTCGGGCGCTACTTCCGCTGGCCGCGCCTGATCGATACCGCCCCCGGTAAGTTGCCCCCCTGGTGGCGAGCTCGCATCACGCTGGTGGAAGGCGCCCGCGGGGGCCTGCCCAATCCCGACGGTACCTTCCCGCCGCCGGACGACGGCGACACCCTCTGCTACAGCGCCGCCGCCGGCGATGTCGATGGCGATGGCCGCACCGACATCATCACCAACGAGATGATCGGCAACGGGGTCGATCCGGCGGCGATCGATGTCGGCAACCTGGTGATTTTCGATGGCGGTCTGGTGACCGCTCCGCGTTGGCCCTGGTAGCGGCGAACGCTCTTCGTTGGGAGGACGGCCGGCCCCTCAGGGGCCGGCCTTTTTCGTGGTTGCGGCGCCGAAAGCTTTCGCCTGGCAGAGGACACCGGTGGTAGAACAGGCGCGAAAGGAGACAACCATGCGTACCCTGTCGATCGTTCTGGGGCTTCTCGTCTTGATGGTGGGCTGCCGTCAGCCGGCGCCGGATCTCGAGGGCGACTTGCCGACCGAGGAGATCCGGCCGGGACCGGTGAAGTTCATTCCCTTGGGGGTGCTGGGGGATCCCGCGACGGAGACCAGCCAAGCCTTCGCCGTCTCCGAGGACGGTCGTTTCGTGGTGGGCTCGAACTTCGTCGAGAACGGTCCTCAGGAGGCCTTTCGGTGGAGTGCCGAGAGCGGCATGATCGGTCTCGGCTTCGTCCCCGATCTCACCGGCAGCGGCGCCAACGGGGTGTCTTCGGACGGCTCGGTGGTGGTCGGTATCAGCTTCTCCCGAGCCGGCGAGACGGCCTTCCGTTGGACCTCATCGAGCGGCATGCAGATGCTGCCCCAGGGCGGCGATCCGGTGGTGCCTTCCTTTGCCCTCGATGTCTCCGCCGACGGCGGCAGCATCGTGGGAGCGGCCAACACGGCGACCGGTCATCACGCCTTTCTGTGGACCGCGGCGGCGGGCTTTCGCGACCTTGGGGTGATCTCCGGCTCGACCGGCACCAGCGAAGGGCAGAGCGTCTCCGGAGATGGCTCCGTGGTGGTGGGAATCAGCACCGATGCCAGCCAGCAGGACTTCGCCTTTCGCTGGACCGCCGCCCAGGGCATGGTGGCGCTGCAGCCGCTGCCGGGTGCGACCGATGGCAGCAATGGCGGTGGGGTTTCGGTCGATGGCACGGTGGCCGTCGGCAACAGCAACTTCAGCACCTCCCAGGGCCTGCTGCCGCGGGCCACCCTGTGGGGTAGCGATGGCTCGCCGGTCGATCTCGGCACTCTGCCAGGCGGCGGCGCCAGCCAGGCGACGGCGGTCTCGGCCGATGGCGCGCGGGTGGTGGGCTTCGCCTCCAACGCCAGCGGCGACGGCGAGGCCTTCGTGTGGGATGCGGAGAACGGCCTGCGGCGGCTGTGGGATGTGTTGGCCCAGGCCGGTGCCGGCAAGGGCTTGGTGGGATGGTCCCTCACCAGTGCCGCCGACATCACTCCCGACGGCCACACCATCGTCGGCGTCGGCACCAACCCGAAGGGCCGACAGGAGGCCTGGCTGGCGGCAATTCCTTAGAAGAGGGGTGCTGTTCCAGCCCCCCTCGGCCTGCGCGGCCCGGCCGCACGCACATGTCGTGCGGCCTCACCCCCGAGGACAACGCATCGCGTTGCGCGCCCTCGGTTCGGAGGGCGCGGTCGAATCGAGACTGCTTTCGCTTCGCTGGATCTTCTGGAGTGGTCTTCGAGTGTAATTGTGTCGTTTATTGACACAGGTGCTGATTCGTGGCACTTTGAGGTATGGCACAAAGACAGACCATGAACGTGTCGCTGCCCGAAGCGCAGGAGCAGTTCGTGCGGACGCAGGTCACTACGGGCCGGTATCGGACCGCGAGCGAGGTCGTGCGCGATGGGCTTCGCATGCTGCAAGAGGCTGAACACCGCCGGCTGGTCGAGAAGTGGATTTACGAGGATCTGAGCGACGAGGAGCTGGCGCTGCTGCCCGACGAGTTGAAGCAGCGCACGCGGGATTACTTCCAGGGTCTCGTTGACGAGGCGATAGAGGACGTCAAAGCGGGCCGGGTCGTCGACGGGCCTCGTGCCTTGGCCCGCATGCGGGAGGAGCTGCGGGCGCGGCCTGAATGAAGCGCTATCTCCTCACAGAAACGGCTGAGGGCGAGCTGGAGGAGATCCTATTCTTCATCGCTGAGCGGGACGGCCGAGGCCGTGCCGAACGTGTCCTTGTGCGCCTTCTCGATGCATTTGATCACCTGACATCTTCCCCTGGCATCGGCCATCGCAAGCGGCGACTCACCGGCGGCACCTTGCGATGGTGGCCGGTCTATCGCTTCCTGATCCTCTACGACCCAGAGGCCGAGCCGCTGACCGTGATGCGGATCCTTCACTCGTCCCGCGACCTGGACCAAATCTTCAGCGGCGAGCCCTGACTTCGACCCCCTGAGGGCAGGGGGCCCGGCAGACGCTGCCCGCGGCCGGTCGCACTCGCGTGAACTCCCGAAGGCCGTCGGAGGGTGGCGTAGAATGGCGCTACTCAGGCGCTACATACTCGGGAGATTCATCATGAAGAAGCCGCTGGTCATCCTCCTGACTCTCGTACTCCTCGGGCTGGCTCTGCCGGTGCTGGCAGGCCTTGCCCGGGGCCCGGCATTGATCATCGATGTCGCCCAGCTCACCGCCGGCGTCGACCCCATGATTCGCGTTTCCGGTGCTCCCGGGGCGACCACTACCGGCCGTCTCGGCACGCCGGTGGCGGGGGGCTTCGACGTCGATGGCGATGGCTTCGGTGACTACGCCGTCGGTCACATGACGACCACCGTCGGGGCGCGACCCTTCGCCGGTGAGGTCGAGCTGGTGTTCGGCGACGGCACCACCAGCCTGGCCGTCGATCTGGCGGCCCCGCAGGGTCGGGTGCTGCGCATTCAGGGGGATGGTGCTCACGAGGCCGCCGGTTCCGAGGTCTGGATGGGCGACGTCACCGGCGATGGTCTCGGCGATCTCCTGGTCTGTCGCCAGAACTTCAACCCCGGGGGCCGCGTCGGTGCCGGCAGCGTCACCGTGCTGGTGGGCGGGCCGGCCTTGCGCAACCTCGCCGCCAGCGGCCGGCCGCTCGATCTGCGAGATCCGCCGCCGGGGGTGCCGATCGTCACCTTCTACGGCGCCGCCGCCAACGATCGTCTCGGCATCTGGACCCGCACCGGCGATATCGACGGCGACGGCATCGACGAACTGGTGATGGCGGCGGATCAGGAATCGATCCCGGGGGAGCGCTTCCGCGGCGCCGTGTACGTGGTGCGCGGCGGGCCACACCTGGCGAACGGCGCGAGGATCGACCTCGGCGCCGTCGCCGGCTCGCCGGTGGCCGGCCAGGTGGCCAAGATCGTGCCGCCGCGCGGTGCCGCCGACTTCCATTTCGGGGCCACGCTGCAGCTCGGTGACCTCGACGGCAACGGCCGCGCCGAGCTTTTCGTCGCCGCCGCCCTCAACCGGGCCGGAGCCATCTTGAGTCCCGACGGTCAGTTCTCCGGCGACGCCCAGGGCGGCCCCCCGGGGGGGCGCCTGTGGGTGATCTGGGACGACAGCTTTCCGGCTTCGGCGCCCTGGCCGGCCGATCTGCTGATCGACCTGGCGACGCCGCCGGCCTCGCTCACCACCCTGAACGGTGGACGCAACAACGTCTCCTTCGGCGAGGAGGTGCTCGGTGGCCTCGACTATGACGACGATGGCCGCGGCGACCTCTTCATCGGCGATTTGGTTGGCGACGCCAGCGGCAGTCGCCCGGTTTCCGGCGTCGGCTACGTGCTGTACCGCGCCGAGCGGCTCAAGGGGCGCACCCACTCGATCGACGATCTGCCGAGCTGGCAGCGCAAAGTCACCATTCTGGGCCCGGTCGCCGGAGCCATCGGCTCCGACACGGTGGCCCATGGGGACTTCAACGGCGACGGCATCAGCGACCTGATGATCGGCAATCCGCACGACAATCCGCAGGGCCGCTTCCATGCCGGCAGCATGCACGTCATCTTCGGCAAGCGTGGCCGCTGGCCGAAGACCATCGACACGGCCGAGGGTCGACTGCCGCCGTCCCACTGGGTGCGCGTCACCCTGATCGAAGGCGCCAAAGGCGGGATTCAGGCGTCGGGCCAGGGGCCCTCACCGGACGAAGGCGACACCCTCTGCTACAGCGCCGCCGCCGGCGACGTCGATGGCGACGGGCGCACCGACATCATCACCAACGAAATGATCGGCAACGGCGTGGCGCCAAACGCCATCGACGTCGGCAATCTGGTGATCTTCGACGGCGCCATGATCTCGGCGCCGAGGCCTCGCGGCCACCGCCGCGGCATCCCGGAGACCAACGCGCCGCGCGGCGACGGCCCCGACGGGCCGATCTTCCCGATCCGCCCGGGCCGCGGAATCGAAGGGTTGCTCGACGGAGGTTAGGCGGCGGCAGAGCCGCCGAGGACGGGGCCGCCCTGGATTGGGGTGCCTGGCCGGCCGCGAGGCGCACGGCATGTGCGTCGCCGGGCCGCGCAGGCTCGAGGGGACTGTTCAGCCCTCGGTCATCCAACCGCAGCGAGCAGGCCGCCTGCTAGATGAGCAGACGGCTCCCGAGCGCGAAGTCGCGAGGCGGCGGCATAGCCGCCGAGGATGGGGGTGAGAGCGAACGACATGTGCGTTCGCTCGAGGGGGGCGCCTTTAGCCCCCCTGGGACCTGAGCGCTTCGAGCGCCATGGCCGTGAAGATGCCCGATCCGGGGAGATTCTGACCGCCGTCGGCGACTACCCGCGTGCCGGTGATGTAGTCGGCCAGAGGCGAGGCCAGGAAGACGGCGAGCTGTCCGATGTCGTCGACGGTGCCGTAGCGCTGCAGCGGGACGGCGGCCTTGAAGCGCTGGTGGAAGCCGGCGTCCGTCGGGGCCAGCTTGCGCATGCCCTCGGTGCCCTCGATGGGGCCCGGGGCGATGCTGTTGGAGCGGATTCCGAAGCGCCCCCATTCGAGGGCGAGGTTCTGCATCAGGTTGTCGATTCCCGCCTTGGCGGCACCGGCGTGGGTCTGCGCCCAGTAGGGCACGAAGGCCTGTCCGGCAGAGATGAACAGGATGTTGCCGGCGCTCTTCTTGAGCTGCTCGAAGGCCGCCCGGCTGGCGTTGAAGCTGCCCAGCAGATCGATGTCGATCACCACCTTGAAGCCGTTGGCGGTGAGCTCCTCGGCCGGCGCCAGGAAGTTGCCGGCGGCGCCACAGACCAAGGTGTGGATCGGCCCCAGGGCTTGCTCGGTCTGCTCGAAGGCGCTCGCCAAGGCATCGTAGTCGCGGACGTCGGCGACCGCCGTGAAGACTTCGGCACCGAGCCCTTCGAGATCGCGCCGGGCGGCGTCGAGACGGCTCTCGGTGCGGCCGCAGATGGCGAGCTTGGCGCCCACGGCGGCGAAGTTGCGGGCGATCCCGAGGTTGATGCCGCTGCCACCACCGGTGACGAAAACGGTCTTGTCGGCAAACAGGCGGGGGGAGAAATAATCGGTGATCTTCATGGCCGGGCCCTCATGGAAATCTGCAGAGGCCGAGACCCTATCACCGCCATCTCGAGGTCCCCGCGGCTGCCCGCCCGGGATTGCATCGCGGCTCGCCGGACGGTGGCGAGATCGTCCCGTCGAGAGCGGCGAAGGCGCTCTCCTCCGGGCCTCCCGAAGCTGGATTTCGGCGCTGCCAACGGCGCGGGTCTATGAGAGGATTTGAGGGTGAATCGGCCCATGGTGGAGCCGGAGGAGAGATGGCGATGAGCGAGACCCGAATCGAAAAAGACAGCCTGGGTGAAGTCGAAGTTCCGGCCCGGGGTTACTACGGCGCCCAGACCGAGCGGGCGCGGCAGAACTTCCCGGTCAGCGGCCTGCGGTTCCCGCGCCGGTTCATCGCGGCGATGGGGTGGATCAAGCGCGAGGCGGCGCGCGCCAACGCCGATCTCGAGATCTTGCCGGCGGAGCTCTCGGCGGCGGTGGTCGAGGCGGCGGACGAAGTGATCGCCGGCAAGCTCGATGGCGATTTCCCCCTCGACATCTTCCAGACCGGTTCCGGCACCTCGACCAACATGAACACCAACGAGGTGATCTCGAATCGCGCCATCGAGATTCTCGGCGGTATCTTGGGGAGCAAGAGCCCGGTCCACCCCAACGATCACGTCAATGCCGGCCAGTCGAGCAACGACACCATCCCGACGGCGATTCACATCGCCGCCTACGGTGCGGTGGTGGAGGATCTCGAGCCGGCCCTCGAGGCCCTCGCTTCGTCGCTGGAGCGCAAGGCTGCCCAGCTCGACGACGTGGTCAAGATCGGCCGTACCCATCTGCAGGATGCGGTGCCGGTGCGCCTCGGTCAGGAGTTCGGCAGCTTCGCGCAGCAGATCCGCTACGGCCTGGCGCGGGTGGCGTCGGCCAAGCCGCGCCTCGCCGAGCTCGCCTTGGGAGGCACCGCCGTCGGCACCGGGCTGAATGCCCCGGAGGGTTTCGCCGACACCGTCATCGGCGCCATCGCAGAAGGCACCGGCCATCCCTTCGTCCCCGCTCCGAATCGCTTCGAGGCCCTCGCCGCCAAGGATGCCGCGGTCGAGATGTCGGGAGTTCTGCGCACCCTCGCCGTTTCCCTGACCAAGATCGCCAACGACATCCGCTGGCTGGCGTCGGGGCCGCGCTGTGGCATCGGTGAGATCGAGATCCCGAGCCTGCAGCCGGGCAGCTCGATCATGCCGGGCAAGGTCAATCCGGTGATTCCGGAGTCGGTGTTGATGGTGGCGGCCCAGGTGATCGGCAACGACGCCACTGTCGGCGTGGCCGGTATGAGCGGTGTCTTCGAGCTCAACGTCATGATGCCGGTGATCGCCTACAACCTGCTGCAGTCGATCGAGATCACCGCCAACGCCTCGCGTCTGCTGGCGGAGCGTTGCGTCGACGGCATCGAGGCTCGCCGCGAGCGCGCCGCCGAGCTGGTCGAGAAATCCCTCGCCATGGTCACTTCCTTGGCGCCGCGCATCGGCTACGACGCCGCCGCCGAGATCGCCAAGGAGTCCTGGAAGACCGGACGCACCGTGCGCGAGTTGGTGCAGGAAAAGGGCTTGCTGCCGGACGACGAGCTCGAAAAGGCTCTCGACGCCTACGCCATGACCGAGGGCGGCCTGACCAGCTAGGGGATGCCGTCCGCTAGAGGGAGGCGGGCCAGGTGGCTTCGGGCAGCGGCAGGCCCGGGCGGGCGAGCAGGAAGCCCTGCACGAAGTCGACCCGTGCCGACTCGACGGCGGCGAGCTCTTCCACCGTCTCGATCCCTTCGGCGACCACCTGGGCTCCCATCTCCTTGCACAGGCGGACGATCGAGCGCACCAGCCGGAAGAGGCGGGACCCTTCCCGCAGACCGGCCACTAGCTGGCGATCGAGCTTGACGATGTCCGGCGACAGATCCGAGATGTAGCGCAGGTTCGAGTAGCCGGCACCGAAGTCGTCGACCGCCAGGTTGACCCGCTTCTTGCGGATCTCGGAAATCACCCCGTAGCACTGCTCGAAATAGATCAGCGGCGCAGACTCGGTGATTTCGAGGAAGACCTGGTGACGATGCCAGAACAGGGGGTCGTCCGGTCGCACCAGCCAGCCCTCGTCGAACTCGTTGGGATTGACGTTGAGGAACAGCGGCCAGCCGGTGCAGGTCTTGGTCGCCTGAATGCGGTGCAGCCGACCGAGCTCGCCGACCCGACCGGCCCGCACGGCGACCTCGTAGAGATGCTGCGGCCCCTGAAAAATCGGGAAGGGCGAGCGCGCCAGCGCCTCGTAGGCGTAGACCTTGCGAGTCCGGATATCGACGATCGGCTGAAATGCGATGCGCAGCAGCTTGCCGTCGATGACGCGATGCAGGGCCTCGATCTCGTCGTGGTGGCTGCTAGGGCCGGAAATAGGCTCAGATGTCATGGCAAGAAGAGATGAATCCATCAAATGACGGGAATCCATACATTGGAAATCATAGCAGAGCCCTTTGGCCACATCTGCACCCGGCTCACCGGCCTTGGGCGCGCCGGGAGAGCGCTGGTGGCGCTGGGGAAAGAGGAGGCGAGGTCCGGGCCTCGCCGGCGGTGAAAGCCCGGCTCTCAGGCCGCGATCGAGGCGTCGTCCAGGGCGCCGGCGATCTGAGCGGCACTCTGGAAACGCTCTTCGGGAGCTTTCGCCAGGCAACGCTCGACGATCTGGCAGAGGCTCTTGGGCAGCTCCGGGGCGAAGCTGGCGAGGGGCGGTGGGGGCTGATGGACGGCGCGGTCGCGAATCGCCTCGGCGGTTTCGCCGCGGAACGGTTGGCGGCCGGAGAAAAGCTGGTAGAGGGTCGCGCCGAGGCCGTAGACGTCGGTGCGCTCGTCGATCGCCAGGAAGTCGCCGCGGGCTTGCTCTGGGGCCATGAAGGGGGCCGTGCCCGCGACGTGATGGGGGCGGCGGGCGGCGCGGTCGATGGCGACGCCGAAGTCGATCAGGCAAGGCGTCCCGCAGGGGCGGATCACGACGTTGCTGGGATTGAGATCGCAATGCAGGACACCGCTGCGGTGGCAGGCGTCAACGGCCCGGCAGAGCTCGCGGCCCAGGCTCACCTTGGTGGCCAGCTCGAGCCGTGGGCGTGCCTGGCGCAGGGTCGGACCATCGATCAGCTCCATGGCGAAAAACGGCGGCTGGCTGTCGGTGGCGACCTCGAAGACGGTCGGCGCCCAAGGGCTGCCCACCCGCGACTGCAGGCGGGCTTCTTCGCGACAATCGCAGCCGGCGCCGAAGAGGCGCTTGAGGGCGACGGTGCGCCGCAGAACCGGGTCCCAGGCTCGATAGACCTTGCCCATGCCGCCTTCGCCGATCAGCTCGAGACCGCGGTAGCGCAGGGGCGCGGGTTCTTGGTCCCGGACGAGCGGCGCCGTCGGCCGGCGCCAGGGCACCGGAAACGCTTCCGTCTTGGGGAGCGTTGCAGAGGGATGGGCTAAGAGGGACACGATCTCGACCTTTCAGTCGAGAGTGTCGTGGCGCGGCAAAGTATTTCAGGGCCGACGGAAAAAAGCTCCGCCGACCCTGGCGATCAGTCGCAGTCGGCGTTGATCTTGACCTTCCATTTGCCGGCCGTGGCGCACAAGACCACCTTGGCGTTGGCCTCGTTGGCTTGTAGAGGGCGCGATTTGGCGTGCTTGCTGTTGTCCCGAAAGACCACCGTCCACGGGGGGCGACAGCCGGGGACGAAGGTGGCGCTGCCGCCTGGTTTGAGGTTGCCGGTCACCTGACAGTTCTCGAGCTCGTCGTCGGGGTCTCCTCCCCCGCCGGTCTGCTCGAAGTCGACCGGGTCGGTCGTGCCGTTGTCGACTCGCATTGCCCTAGCTGACCGAAACGGTCCAGTCGCTGTTCAAGGTCACGGTGGCACTGGCGTTCGAGAACGGCGCCGACGTGGCCGTCTGGCTCTTGTTGTTGGAGTTCTCGAAGCTCACCGTGTAGTTCGGTTTGCCGGCCGGGGTGAAGCTCTCGTCATCCCCCGACTGACCGGAAGGATTGAGATGGCCGGACTTGCTCTGCTTGCTGTCGGCGGGGTCCTGGGGATCACCGCCGCCACCAGTCTGTTCGAAGTCCACCGGGTCGGTCGTACCGTTGTCTACTCTCATCGTGATCTCCTCGATTGCATGGAGGGATAGGCCCGCGAGGGCCTCGAAACGACGGGCGTCATCGCCACTCGCCGTGAAAAACGAACGGGGCCCAGTAGTAGGGCGAGGACCACTTCTCGGAGCTCCACAGAGAGACCTGGGCGGCGCGCAGGGCTTCCGCCGGAGGGAGGTTCTTCTGCAGCATGCCGGCGTAGAAGCGCTCCATCAGCTTGGCGGTGGCGCGATCCTGGACCTTCCACAGGCTGGCGACCACTCGTGGTGCGCCGGCATACATGAAGCCGCGGGTCAGGCCGATCAGCCCCTCGCCCTGGATCTGACGGCCGAGGGCGGTCTCGCAGGCGGAGAGGGTCACCAGATCGGCGTTGAGCTCGAGGTTGTAGATGTCGTGCAGCCGCAAGAATCCCTCGCGCTCTTCGCCCTGGTCGTCGAACAGTGACAGCACCAGTCCTGAGAGGGCCGGGTAGTCGGTGTTGAGGACGCCATGGGTGGCAAAGTGCACCAGCCGGTAGTCGCTCAGCGCACCGTCGACGGCGAGCTCCCGGCGGGCCGCGAAGTCGAGCGCTTCGAGGCGCGATTCCGGCGGCACCATGGCGGCGATGGTGCGGGCTTCCTGGCGCGAAAAATAGAGGCGGCGGAAATCGAGACTATCGTCCGGCGTCGAGCGCAAGGCTTCGGCGGCCGCCAGCTTGGCCTGGCGCACCCGGCGATCCTCCCGCCGGAACACCGGATCGGCGACGATGGCGAGCTCGCCGCCCGGTGCCTGTCGTCGCGCTGCCTCGCTGCGCAGAATGGCGAGAACCGAAGCCGAAGGCAGATTCGCCAGGATGTGATCGGCGACCATCGGACGACCGTTGCCGCCCGGGGCCGGCAAGGCGGCGAAGGGGATGTACTGCAGCGCCCCCGGCGCGACGATCACCACTCGCCCCCCGGTGAGGCGGTTGGCGGCCGGTCCCAGGAGGTCCGCCGACAAGCTGCCGGCGACGGTTTCGAAATCATCTTCGGCTGCTGCCAGGCGCTCCTGCCGTTGCTGGGCAGTCTCGCCCTGGCGCGAGACGTTGGCGGCCGTCAACAGCTCGTAGAGGCGGCGCGCCGCCTGCTCGATCTTGGCCCGCGGTGGCAGCCGGTGGCTTTCGACGCTGTCGTCCGTCAGCACCCAGAGGAAGCTGCGCTTTTCACCCAGGCTGTAGTGCAGCAGGGTGGTGTTCGAATCGAGCAGGTCCTGCAGGGCGCCGACGCCGAGCGGTGCCGGGCGAGTCAAGGCGGCGTAGCGAGGGCTGGTGCTGCGGATCCGTTCTTCGACCGCCCGGTGCTCACTGCGCAGATCCTGAATCTGTTGCAGGAGGTTCGCGACGACGGTCTCGTCGGCGCCTTCACCGAGGCGCGCCACCCGCTGTCGCTCGCGTTCGTTGAGGGCCGCGCGCAGCGCCGCCTCCCGTTCGAGCAGCGCGGGCTCGACGCCCTGTCGGATGCGGCCATGGACCTCGGTGAGGGCATCGAGGAGGGTGCGCGCTCGGCCACGCTCGCTGGCTTCGAGGGCGGTGAGCTGATGGCCGGCCCGCGGTTCGGCCTGATGAAGCTCCATCAGCAGGTCGATGTAGGTCTCGGCATAGTCCCCCTTGGCCGCCAGGAAGGAGGCGCGCAGGTCGTGCACCGCCACCTGCGTGCGCAGGTCGTCGATGGTCTCGAGGGCCGCCACCAGATGACGGCGGGCATCCTCGAGCTGACCGAGGCGGCGCTCCGCCAGGGACAGCTCGAAGAGCGCTCCGGCGCGGCTGCTGTGGAACTCGAGCGCGCTCCAGGTTTCGAGGGCACGGTGGAAGGCGGGTAGCGACTCGGCGAGCTGACCGCCATCGCGCAGCGCCTCGCCGAGTCGACGTTGGGCCTCGGCTTTGACGATGCGGTCATCCATCTCGGCGGTCAGCGCCACCGTCTCCCGGGCGAGCTGCAGCGCCTGGTCCGATTGTCCGAGCTCCGAGTGGGCCATGCTCAGGTTGATCAGGGCGAAGGCCCGCCGGCGCGGTTCGCCGAGCTCTTGCGCCAGGGCCAGGCCGCGTTCGAGATAGCCGAGGGCGACTTCGGCCTGGTCGTCGGCGAGGTAGGCCCAGCCGATGTTGGCGACCGCCTTGGCTTCGATACGGCGATCGCCGAGCTTCTGGGCGAGGTCGAGGGCGTCGCGGTAGTAGATGATCGCCTCGGCGCTCTCCCCGAGGCTCTTGTGCAGGGTGCCCATGTTGTTGAGGGCGTAGGCTTCGGCACGGCGGTTGTCGAGCTCGCGGGCGAGCTCCAAGACCTGGCCGTAGAGGTCCAGGGAGCGGCGCAGGCGGCCGAGGGAGCTCGAGATCGCCACCAGGTTGTTGAGGGCGCCGGCTTCGGCCAGTCGATCCTCGGTCTGGCGGGAGAGCTCGAGAGCCTGTTCAAAAGCGGCGACGGCGGCCTGGGCTTCGCCCTGGCGCTGCAGGACCCGGCCGAGATTGTTGAGGGTGCGACCTTCGCCGCGTCGATCACCGACCTGGCGGCGCAGCTTCAAGGAGTCTTCGAACAGGCGCCGAGCCTGGGCGAGATCGCCGAGCTCGATGTGGATGCCGGCCAAGCTGTTGAGGGCGGCGGCTTCGTTGCGCTGGTCGCCGAGGGCGCGGAACAGCTCGGCGGCGCGCCCCGAGGATTCGAGGGCTTCCTGGCTGTTGCCGAGGCGGCGGTTGGCGGCTCCCAGGCTGTTGAGCACCTGGGCTTCCTGTTGACGATTGCCGAGGCTGCGCCAGAGGGGCAGGGCGCGGCGGTAGAAGGGAGCTTCTTCGGCCGCTTCGCCGAGGGAGCGGTGAACGTTGCCGATGAAGGTCAGGGTTTCCGCCTGCCGTGCGACGTCTTCTAGGGTCTGCCAGTGAGGGAGTGCTTCGTGAAACAGCGCGATGGCACGGCGCCGGGCTTCGCCGCCGCTCGCCCAGGAAGCGAGGGCTTCGCCCTGCAGGCGTTCGCCCAGCACTCGCGTGTGGTCCGCAGGCCGGGGCGGTCGGTGCTCGATCAGCTCGAGGCGGTAGCGCCCCGCAGGCTCGTCCTCGTAGGGAGCCTTGATCACCACCTCGTAGGGGCCGGCCTCGGGGATCAGCGCATGGAGATGCTCGGGGCCGCGATTGCCGTGGGGGCTGTCGGCATGGGCGAGGGGCTCACCGGCGGCGTCGACCAGATCGACCACCAGGTCGATGCCGATCTGCTCCACTCGCAGGTGGAGGTAGCGGTCCGCTTCCGAGGTCAGCGCGTAGCGATGCTCTTGGCCACCTGCGAGTGGCTGTTCGATGACGGCCGTACCGATGGCCTCGGCAAGCAGCGCCGAGGAGAGAAGCATCGCGGTCGCCAACCAGACGAGGATCCGAGCGGTGCGCTTCATCTCCCCCCAAGAGAATCCGCCCCATGGCGAAGAAAAGACTTCCGAAGTACTGGCAGGATTCTAACCCTGCCCGTGGGGCGGGCCAAGGCGAGCGACGGCGGGCTTCGCCGCGGGGCTTTGGCCGCGCCTCTCGTCCGTCGGCTCAGGGGCCGCTGACGGAGAATTCGTAGGAGCCCAGCAGCTCCGGTTCTGCAGCGCCCTGGCGGCCGTGGAGCAAGACTTCGTGGAGACCGTTCCCGAAGGCCGAGGCGGGCACCTCGAGAGTGACCGCGGTTCCTGCCTCGCCGGATTTGCCGCTGAGGTCGGCTCGGCTCCACAGCTCACGCCCGTCGGGGCCGTAGAGCAGGGCGACATAGGCGGAGTAGGACTCCTCGGAGCCGATTTCGAGAGTCAGGTCGACGACCTCGGTGGCCGCCGGAACGGCCAGGTCGCGGGGTCCGGTGGCGGAGCGCAGTGCTGCTGCCAGCACGAAGCTGGCGCGGCGTGGCGGTCGCGGCGAGCGGCGCTTGGCGAGCTCGAGCTCCGAGGTCAGCTCCTCGAGGCGCTGATTGGCGTTGCTCAGATCCTCCTCGAGCTGCTTGCGTGCCGTCTCGTGGTCACCGGAACGCTCGCTGTCGGCGCGCCGCTGGGCCTCGAGGGACTGCTGCGTCGCGATCAGCTCTTGGCGTTCGGCTTCGAGGCCGGCGATGCGCTCACCGAGCTGACGATTGTCCTGCCACAGAACGCCACCGACGACCAGCATGAGAGCCGCCGCTGCGGCCAACAGCGGTGCCGCCCAGCGCCGGAAGCGCTGCGCCCCGCCGATCACCCGTCCGCCGGACTCGGCGTTGGCAACCGCCTGCAAGGCGCTGGCGAAGGCCAGCCGCTGGCGCTGCTCCGGGGTGGTCAGCAAGTGGGCCTCGACGGCCTGCCGGCGCTCCGCCGTGAGCTCGTCGGCGGCGTAGGCGTCGAGCAGCTCTTCTTCGGCGATGGCCATCGCCTCGACGAGCTCGCCATCGGCCAGTAGGCGGTTTTCGAGGGTGTCCCTCTCGGCTTCCGAGAGACCGCCCAATAGGTAGCGTTCTAGTTGGTTCTGTTCGTTCATCCGTCGCTTCTCCGGGTCCGCCCTCCGTGGGCTTCTATGGAGAGGTGTCGAATTGTTGAAATACGTTTCACGAAGCGGCGGCTCTTTCTTTGACGCAGCTCTCGAGGCGGCTCCGCAAGCGGTGAATTCGGATTCGCAGGGCGTTGATCTGAATCCCCAGCTCGCCGGCGAGACGCTTGCGGTGCCGGATGCGTTGGCCCTTCTCGCCCTGGTTGTACTCGATCATCAGGCGGCGGTTCTCGGGTGTCATCTGGTCGAGGCATTGACGCAGCCAGTCCATGCGCGGGTCTTCCGAGTCTTCGGGCACGGCCTCCGGGGTCTGGCGCACCTCTTCCATCATGGTGCGCTCGCGCTTCTGGCGGCGCAGAATCTCCTTGAACACCAAGTGGGCGACGCCGCAGAAGTAGCGGAAGGGATCCTCGGAGCGAATCTCGACGCCGGAGGCGAGCTTGAGGGCGACGCGGTTGATGGTCTCGTCCGCCAGCTCTTCCGGATCGAGCGAGCCGCGCCACTGGAAGAGCCGGATCAGACGCTGCCGAATCTCCTCGTAACGGCGCCCCGCCGACTGTTCGTCCGGACCCAGATAGCCCATCAGACTGTCGAAGGCCTTGTCGGTGAGCATCATCTCCTCGCGGCGCGGCCAGCTACGGGGCGGCGATTCTCTTCGGGCTTGGAAGGCACGAAGGTGTCCTCAGGAACTTCAGCGCAGACGGCAACGAAAAACTCAGCCCCGGAGGGCTTCAGGGAACCAGAGCCTAGATTCTACTCTGCCCGCGATAGGGTGGGGGAGATGGCCAGCGATCGCGTCCGCCGCATTCTGCACTGCGACATGGATTGCTTCTATGCCGCGGTGCACATGCGCGACGATCCGGCCCTCGTCGGTCTGCCGGTGGCGATCGGTGGCGATCCCTCCGGCCGTGGCGTGGTGGCCGCCGCCAGCTATGAGATTCGGCGCTTCGGGGTGCGCTCGGCGATGCCGGCGGCGCGCGCCCTCAGGCTCTGTCCCCAGGCGGTTTTCATCCGCCCCGATTTCCCCCGCTACCGCCGCGAGTCGGAGAAGATCTTCGAGATCTTCCGCTCCTTCTCGCCAGTGGTGCAGGGGGTCTCCATCGACGAGGCTTACCTCGACGTCAGCGATCACCTCGGCGAGCTGCGAAGCGCGACGGCGGTGGCGCGGGAAATTCGTCGTCGGGTGCAGGAGGAGCGGCGCTTGACCGTTTCGGTCGGTGTCGGGCCTAACAAGCTGGTCGCCAAGATCGCCTCCGATCACGACAAGCCGGACGGCCTGACGGTGGTGCGGCCGCAGGAGGTGATGGCGTTTCTGGCGCCGCTTTCGGTACGGCGCCTGCACGGTGTCGGGCCGGCCACTGCCAAGTCCCTGGAAGGCCTCGGCGTGAAGACCATCGCCGAGCTGCGAGGGCTGCCCCAGGAGCTCCTGGAGGCGCGCTTCGGGCGCTGGGGCGAGGGCTTGTGGAATTCCGCCCGCGGGATCGATCACCGTCCGGTGACCACCCATCGCGAGCGCAAGAGCCTGAGCAGCGAGAACACCTATGCGGAAGACCTCCGCACCCATGACGAGATGGATCGCGAAATCGGCCGGTTGGCGGAGCGGGTCGCCGCCGGCCTCGAGAAGCGCGATCTGATGGCCTCGACCTTGACCTTGAAGGTGCGCTACGGCGATTTCACCACCATCACTCGGTCGCGCACCCTGCTGACCCCGTCCCGGACGGTGGAAACGCTCGCCTGGCACGGCCGCGATCTGCTGCGCAAGACCGACGCCGGGGCGCGCTCGGTACGCCTGCTCGGCCTCGGCGCGGCGAAGCTCTGGCCGGGCGGTCAGGTGCAGCTCTCGCTGTTCGAGAGCTGAGCTCTTCACCGGCCTGGGCGATGCGACGTCCAGGAATCTGTGCGGTCCTTCGGTCGTAGGAAACTCAGCGGTGAGTTACGATCGCGCCACGCAAGTTCCGCATCCTGGAGGGAGGAATGCCCATGCCGTTCTCGCTCAGTGAGCGCCAGCAGGCGGCCGTCGCCAGTGCCGTCACCATCCTGGCAGCTCTCGTCATCCTGGCCGCCGTCTCTGGCCTCTTCTGGCTCCTCGGCGCTTTTGTGCAGCGATTCTCGGGAGTGCTGCTGCCGCTCGCCGTGGCCGGGGTGGCGGCGTTGGTTTTCAACCCCTATTTCGAGTGGCTGCGGTCGCGCATGCCGGCATCCATCGCGGTGGCGCTGGTGTTTCTCTCGATTCTGCTGCCGGTGGGCGCCTTCCTGTGGAAGTTCGGCTCGCTGCTGGTCGACCAGATCTCGGATTTGGTGGCGCAGTTCCCGGACTGGTGGGCGGCCCAGCTCGAGTCGATCAAGCGCCGGGTGCCGCGGATCGCCCAGTTCTTCAATGAGAATCCCTGGGGTCAGCGGATCAAGGAAGCCGCCGAGAGTCAGCAGTCGACCCTGATGGAAGGGGTGCAGATCTTCGGTGGCAAGGCCCTCGACATCGGCGGCGTGTTGGTGCGCGGCGTCGGCACGCTGTTGGGCTGGGCGGTGCTGCCAGTTTACTTCGCCTTTTTTCTGATGGCGGAGTCGAAGTCCGTCGGTCGGCTGGAAGACTACCTGCCCTTCCTCAAGGAGGAGACGCGGCGCGATCTGGTCTACCTGGTCGAGGAGTTCGTGTCGATCATCGTGGCCTTTTTCCGCGGCCAGCTGGTGATCGCCTTTCTCCAGGGCCTGCTGTTCGCGGTCGGCTTCAGCGCGGTGGGCCTGCGCTACGGTTTCGTGCTCGGCTTGGCGCTGGGCTTCCTCAACGTGATTCCCTACCTCGGCAGCATCGTCGGCCTGGGGATCGCGCTCCCCTTGGCGCTGTTCCAGGAAGGCGGGGGTTGGTTGCTCTTGGGTCTGGTGATCGCCGTCTTCACCATCGTCCAGATGATCGAGGGCTATTTGTTGACGCCCCGCATCATGGGGGAGCGCACCGGGCTTCATCCCCTCGCCATCATCGTCGCGGTGTTTTTCTGGGGCTCGGCGCTGGGCGGCATCATGGGCATGATCTTGGCGATTCCGTTGACCGCGTTCTTGGTGGTGTTCTGGCGTTTGCTGCGCGAGAAGTACATTCGCGAGCTGGTCTGACCTGCGCTTGCTGCCATGGCGGTTCGCATCGATAAGTGGCTGCAGGTGGCGCGTCTGTTCAAGACGCGCAGTCAGGCGACCCGTGCCTGCACGCTGGGCCGGGTGCGTATCGAGGGGGACAAGGTGAAGCCGCATCGGGCGCTGAAGGTGGGTGACCGCTTGGAGGTGGATAAGGGGGACTGGACGCGCATCGTGGTGGTGAAGACACTGGCCGATAAGCCGGTGGCGAAGGCGCTGGCGCGCGAGCTCTATGAGGACCACAGTCCGCCACCGCCGCCGCGCGATTCGCTGGAGCGCTTGATGCAGAAGCCGGCGGTGCGGCGTGAGAAGGGGGCGGGGCGGCCGACGAAGCGGGATCGCAGGCAGGTGGATCGCTGGCGGCGTCTTTCGGAGGAGTGAAACTGCGCTTGCGGGGCTTCTTCTGAAGCGGGCCGCCGGCCGCGGGTCCCGTCGGCTGCGCTCGGTGCTCGGAACTCGCGCGTCTGTTGGTGGCTTCGCAGGCCTTGGTCGGACTTTCTAGGACAGTTGGCTTCGGGGAGGTTGTGAGCGCTCAAACATCTGCGCTCCGTGCTCGCTCGACGGCCCCCTCGGCTGGTGATTGAGGAAGGCTGGGGGCCCTCCAGAGCTTGGGACTGAGGCGGTCCGGGAGTTTCTGCGCGGCTGGGCCGCCGTCCGCGGGTCCCGTCGGCTGTGCGCGGTGCTCGGAACTCGCGCGTCTTTTGGTGGCTTCGGAGAGTCAATTCGATTGCTGGGTGGTCACGGCTTCGAGTCCGTTATGTGAGCTCAGACATCTGCGCTCCGTGCTCGCTCGCCGGGCCCACGGCCGGCTCCTGGGATGCTGGCTCAGGACGGCGGATGGCTTGGGAGCTGCGCGGTCGGGGCCGCCGGCCGTGGATTCATCGGCTGCGCTCGGTGCTCGGAACTCGCGCGTCTGTTGGTGGCTTCGCAGGCCTTGGTCGGACTTTCTAGGACAGTTGGTTTCGGGGAGGTTCTGAGCGCTCAGACATCTGCGCTCCGTGCTCGCTCGATGGATCCTCGGCCGGCTCCGTGGTGGACTCCTTGGCTGATTCGCTTGGTTTGGTCGGCGAGCCTCGTTGACCGGGTGTTATTTGGAGGTGCCGGCCGGCTGGGGAGATGGGAGCTCAGGTGAAGATGCCGAGGTCTTTTGGGGTGTAGGTGGGGTCGTCGAAGACGGTTCGGTGGTCGTTGTTGCCGAGGCGTTTTCTGAGCATTTCGGTGTAGATGTCGCGGTAGTCGGTGGTGACCTGGAGGTCTTGGCCTTCGTAGAGCTGGTCGGGCTCGAGGCCGGGCCAGTTGCTGTAAATCTGGCCGCCGCGGACGCCGGCGCCGAGGGCGAAGAGGGCGCCGCCGTGGCCGTGGTCGGTGCCGCGGCTGCCGTTTTCGGCGGCGTTGCGACCGAACTCGGAGATGGCGACCAGGCTGACGCGGTCGAAGCCGTCGGCGGTGAGGTCGCGGTGGAAGGCGGCGAGGCCCTGGCCGAAGGTGGTCATGAGCTGGGCGAGGTCGCCTTCGGTGGTGCCCTGCATTTCGTGGGTGTCCCAGCCACCGAGGTCGATGGAGATGGCCTCGACCCCCACCTCGGCCTTGATCAGCGCTGCGGAGGAGCGCAGGGAGAGGCCGAACTCGTTTTCCGGATAGACGGCGCTGCCGGCCGGACGGTAGCCGGCGAAGTCGATGCGCTCGAGGAGGTCGACGGTGCGGAAGGTGTTTTCGGCGGAGCTGCGGAGCAGCTCCGGAGCCTCTGTGTACATCGCCGCCAGGGCCTGTCGGCGTTCGGCGATTTCGCCGGCTCCGCCATCGAAGCCGTAGTCCCCGAGGTCGTCGATCGGCACCGTCCGGGGGCCGCCGACGAGGGTTCGTGGGACGCCGTAGCCGATCGCGACGGCGCGCAGCACGGCGTCGCGCTGGCTGGGGGCGGTGGCGGCGAGGTGGCGGCCGAGCCAGCCGGTGACGCGGTTGGCAGGGGCATCCCCCTGGCCGACCTCGACGAAGTGCATGGCGTCGAAGTGGGAGCGGCTGGAGTTTTCCAGGCCGCAGGCGTGGACGATCGCCAGGTCGCCGCCGCGGTAGGCCTCGAGCAGGGGGCGCAGGGCCGGTGGGAGGCCGAAGAAGCCGTCGAGGTCGATCACCGCGGCGGGTCCCGTTCTCGGCACCGCCAGGTTGGGGCGCAGGCGATGGTAGGCGGCTTCGCCGTGGGGTACACACAGGGAGAGACCGTCGGCGCCGCCGCGCAGGAAGACCGAGACCACGACATCGCGAGCGCTGTTCTCGGAATCCGCAAAAACCGTTCTCGGCAACCAGGAGGGCTGCGCCAGGCTGGTCGCCAGGCCGGCCATGGCGGTGCCGCCGAAGCGCAGGAATTGGCGGCGCGATACGCGGCGGTACTCGCCGCAACCTTTGCAGTCGTGAGAGCTCATGGGGTGGCCTCCGGGGTCAGTAGTGTTGGAACTCCGGTGCTGCCAGCACCAGGCCGGCGGCGGCTCGCAGGCGGTCTTCGGTCACTGGCCAGCGGGCCAGGAAGGCGGTCACCGCCTGTGCCGTGGTCTGGGTCATGGTGCCGTTCAGGAGCAGGCGGTCGAGGGCGTCGACGAGGGCCGCTGGGGCGGCGTCGGTGGCCAAGAAGGAGAGGTCCACGGCGAGGCCCGATTCCGGGCCGAGCAGGGCGCGGGTGGTGAAGTTCCAGCGCGGCAGCACCAGCCCGGACCAGTAGCCGGCACTGTCCGGATAGCCGTTTGGCGGTGCCCAGTTGAAGGGCAGATGGCCGGCGGAGAGGATGGCGACGAGGAGGGGAAAGGGATCGACCACCTTCGCCGCCAGGGCGCGCAGGGTCGAAACCACCAGGTGGAAGGGGCGCTTGAGCTTGGGAGTCGCCGATGCCGCCTCGAACCAGGAGAGGGCCGAGCGCACCATCGCCCGAATGTCGCCGCCGGTGCTGCGGTAGACCCGCGCCATGCGCTCGACGCTGGTGCCGTCGGGCTCGTAGCCCCACAGGTAGCGCAGCAGCTTGCGGCCGACGAAGCGCCCGGTCTCCGGGTGAGCCAGCAGCAGGTCGATCACCTGCTCCGCATCGGCGGCGCCGCGCCCGCCCGGAAAGGCGACTCCGAGGACCGTCTTGGGATCGCTGTCGTGGTACTCCGGGAAGAAGCGGAAACGGCCGAAGGTCGGTCCGCTGTCGTAGTGGTCGAAGGCCCAGCCGGTGAAGCAGCGGGCGACCTCGCGGACGTCCTGTTGGCTGTAGCCGCCATCGACGCCGACGGTGTGGAGCTCCATCAGCTCGCGGGCGTAGTTCTCGTTGGGGTGACCTTTGACGTTCGAGTCGTTGGTCAGGTAGTCGAGCATGGCGGCACTCTTGGTGCTGGCGCGCAGCAGATCGGGAAACTTGCCGAGGGCGTGGCGGCGGATGACGTCGCGATCGTCGGTGGGTTTGAGCCACACTCCGAAGTCGCTCAGGATGTCGATGTTGAAGTGGTCCGTCCAGAAGATCGCCATCCGCTCGAAGAGCTGGCGCGGGCTGTAGACAGCGCGGTAGAGGGCCGCCAGGATGAGCTCGAAGAAGGGCACGTTCTCCTGGCCGTTGAAGGCCGCCAGCCGTTCCCAGGGCGTCATGGTGAGGGTCGGGAAGGCGGCTTCGAGGGCGGCCTCGAGACCGAAGTCGTCGATTTCCTCGGGATGGAGCTGGGCTTCCAAAAAGTCTTCGTAGCCGAGGCTGTCGGCCTGGCTCTGAAGCCCGGCGTTCCAACCCAGGGTGATGCGGTCGAGGAGGCGATGCTGCGGGTTGCGAGCACCGTGGCGGCTGGCGGTCTGGGCCCCGGCGGCGGCCTGCTGGTTTTGGCGAAGGGCGTTGCGCAGCCGAGTCGGCAGGACCGGCAGCCGGGCCGGGCGGGAGGTCGGGGGCAGCGGGCGGCGGCTGCCGAAGAACGCCATCGAGGAGGTTCTCATGGCGACGTTCCTCAGGGGCAGACGGCGAAGGTCGCCGTGTCGGTGATCGCCGCGGCGCTGTTGCCCTGCTCGTTGCGGTACTCCTGGAAGTGGCCGCTGCGGGTGTCGGTGACTCGTAGGGTGTACTCGACGTTGGTCGACGCCGAGGCGAGCACCCAGAAGCGTTGATTCACCGGGCAGCCGTCGATCACCTTGACCAGGAACTCCCAGTTCGAGGCCTCGAAGAACCAGAACAGGGCCGAATCGTCGGAACGCGTCACCAGCGAGCCGACGCCGGTTTCGCCGTCCGGCTTGCGCCAGTCGATCTCGACCGCGAAGCGCTCGCCGTTGAGGTGCACCGCGTCGGCGGCTGCGCTGCCGGTGCTGACCACGAAGCCACCGTCCGGGGCGACATCGCCGACCCGGTTCTCGCTGCCCACCACCGCCGCGGCGTGCACCGGCCCGAGGCTCGATACCAGAGCTCGCGGCACTCGCAACGCCAGCTCCCGTCCGGCCAGCTCTACCGGCACGCGACCGAGAGCGACCTGGCGGGACTCGTCCATCAGCAGCGCGCTGCGGTCGGACTCGCGGTAGCTGGCGAGGGGAATGTAGGCGTCCGTTCCCAGACCGCTTTCGAAGGGGGTCAGGAAGTCGACGAAGGAGAGCTCACCGGTCTGTCGGTCGCGGTCGAGATCGAGCTCGACGAAGCCGAAGATGGCGCCGCTGGCGTCGCTGCCGGGGGTCGCGATGGGTTGGTCGAACTCGAGCACCAGGCGATGCTCGAGGCGGTCCGTGGTCGCCGACAGGCGAACGATGTCGGCGCAGGGTGGAGTGCAGTCACCGCTCGGATCGGGCCGACTCGCCGCCATCGCTGGCGAATCGCCGAGCAGCAGCCCTCCGGCGAGGAGCAGCGCCGGGGTGAGCAGGGAGAAGACCAGCCAACCTCCGCCGGCAGGGCCGAGAACGCGTTTCTCCATGGGGACCTCCCGTGGTCGGTTGGGGGCGACCGCTCGCCCCGGGGTTCGGAGCCCGGTTTCGCATCAGGCAACCGTGAATGACCGTCGGGAGGTGGTTGGTTTACATGGCAGGAGAATCCCGCGGTGGCGAGGAGTAACCTTCAGGGAGGCTCTGGGCTCGGAGTCGGCGTGTCCTGCGGCCGACTCGCTGCCGCCAGCAGCTCTCGAACCCGCGGCGCGGCGAGCTCGAGGGCCGTCTCACTGTCGTTGTTCGTGATCGCCGGATCTGCTCCCGCGGCGAGCAACAGCTCGACCCGCTTTCGGCTGCCGTCATCGGCGGCGATCATCAGGGCGGTGGCCAGGCGATGGTCGCGAGTCTGGTCGACCAGGGAGGGGGCGACCTCGAGCAGCGGAGCGAGACTGCGGGCGCTGGCGTCGGCGGCGAGCATCACCAGGGTGGTGCCATCGGGAGCGGTGATCGTGGGGTCGGCGCCGGCTGCGAGGAGGCGCTCGATCAGGGCGACCTTGCGCCGCTGCACCGCCCAACGCAGGGCCGGGTGGCCGTTCGAGTCGAGGGCGTCGAGATCGGCGCCGGCGCCGATCAGGAGGTCGATGATCTCGGAATCGCCGGCCGCGATGGCGAGATGGAGTGGCGGTTGAATGCGCGGCGCATTGATGTCGGCGCCGGAGGCGATCAGGGCGTCGATCTCGTCGATGCGACGGTCCTCGATGGCCTGGTAGAGGGAGCGTTGTTGCGGGCCGGTGAGGAGCTCTGGGTGGCGAAACACGTAGATGCCAGCGGCGATGCCGAAGGTCGTCAGCATCACGCCCCAGCCGACGGCGACGGCGACGGCGCCCTTGAGGAAAGATGGAAAGGTCTTTCCGAGAACGCCCATCACCGCCGCGACGGGGATGACGAACTGGAGAATTTGCGACAGCCGAGCCATGGTCTGAAAGTCGTAGATCGACGCCGGGAGCACAAACAGGGGCAAGTAGATTGCGATCCCGAGGAGCTGGACGTGGGCGAAGGCGAAGAGCGCCAAGACCCCCGTTTCGGCGAGCCTCAAGTTCGATCGGCGGCTCAGGGCCCACACCACGAAGGCAAAGGGCCCCGCAATCAGCAGGTTGACCCAGATCGCGTTGTTCATGATCCAGTTCATGAACTGCAGCATGAAGGCTTGCATTTCGGGAGGAAGGGTCTGGTACTGCTCGACGACACCTTCGAAGAGCTGCTGGCCCGAGAAACGGACCGCCAGGTGATGGACCAGGATCGACGCCGCCGAGGTGACGGCGAGGTAGGTGAAGGGGTTCAAGTAGCGCCGACGCTGGCCGTCGAGGTAGCGGCGCACGGTTTGTCCCGGGGCGACGGTGAGGTCGCGAATCGTGACCCAGATGCCGCGATCGAAGTTGAACAAGCGGTGGAAGAGATCGCCGAGGAGACCGCTTACGGAGAGGCGGTCGTGCCAGTGGCGTTGCCCACAGGCGCTGCAAAACTCGCCCTGCAATGGCCTCTCGCAGTTGCCGCAGATGGTAGCCCCGGGATCGCCGGCCTCTCGGTTGACGCCCGCGGCGTCCGGGAAGGCGATCTCTGCGCGATCTTCGCTGCCGGCCTCGAGGGTCAAGGCGTGGGCTCCTACTCGGCCTTCTTCTGCCGGTGCTCGAGGGTGCGGCGGATGTAGTCGGCAGCATCCGGCGTCTTGCAGCTGGTGTCGCCGTGTTCGACGTCGACCTTGCCGATTCGGCCGGCCGCGGCGAGCGCCTTGGTGGTGAGCGGCGGGGTGCGCACACCGATCGAGATGAGCGCCTGGTTCATGGCGTGACGGATGCGATTGGCGCGGTCGTGGATGTGCTCTTCGATGCGCTCGAGGTGAGCGACGAAGTAGGCGTCTTCGATCTCCTCGCCATCGTCGAGGGCCAGGCTGGCGAGCAGGTTGTAGCCGGTCTGGCCGACGAACTCGCGCGGCGAGCGGGTCCAGGTGTCGACCTTGCGGCGGCGGTGGGGGCCACGGGCGACGAGCTTCGAGAAGGCGTCGGCGACGATGTAATTGTCGATCTCGCGGCACCAGCCGTCGAGCTCGCGCAGGCCCAGAGCGCTGGCGTCGGCCACCATGGTCGCGAGGACGCGGGCGTCGTGATTGCCGGAGGCCCAGAGTTCGAGGGCGAGGGCATGGTCCTGGCGGATCTTCTTGTGCAGCTTGCCGAGGTTGGCGAAGCTGACTCCGAAGAGCGGTTCCTGGACGCCGTGACGCGGATAGACCTTGCGGTTCTGGGCCGTGCCCAGCGCTTCGAGCTCGCCCATGACTGCTTGAAAGTCCATCGTGTCCACCCCCTTGGTCGCTATCGGCCCCGCCCGTTTCTATCGCATCCCGTCCCCGACCCCAAGGATGTCTCTGCGTCAAGGCGTATTGAACGCGCCCGCCGAGGGCGGCACCAGGGGGTGCTGCGGAGCGCGTCTCGGCTCAGTCCTGGTTGCTGCGTCAATCCTGGTTGTTGGGGCGCCGGATGCCGAGGGTGGCCATCTTCTGGTGCAGATAGGTGCGCTGCAGGTCGAGGGCGCGGGCGGCGGCCGAGATGTTCCAGTTGCTCCGCCGCAGCATGGCTTCGATGTACTCGCGCTCGCAGCGTGCCCGCAGCTCGCGCAGGGGCAGGCTGCCGGCGGCCTCGAGGCGCAGCAGGTCGGTGCCCTCGGCGCCGGCGGCGGCGCTCGGTGAGCTGGCGAAGAGCGGCGTCGGGAGCTGGTCAACGGTGATCTCCTTGCCGCCGAAGACCACCAGCCGCTCGCACAGGTGCTTGAGCTCGCGGACGTTGCCGGGCCAGGAGTAGCGCCCGAGCTGCTCGTAGACCTGCTCGTCGACGCGCCGCGGGCGCAGCCGATGCTGGCGGCTGTACTGCTCGATGAAGACGTCGAAGAGCAGCCGGATGTCGTCGCCGCGCTGGCGCAGGGGCGGGACTTCGAGGGGCAGGTGGGCGAGGCGAAAGAAGAGGTCCTGGCGGAAGCTCTGCTGGCGTACCGCTTCCTCGAGGTCGCGGTGCGTCGCCGCCAGGATGCGGACATCGACGGAACGCTCGCGGGAGTCGCCGATGCGTCTCACCTTACCGTCTTCGAGGACACGCAGCAGGCGGGCCTGGAGCTGGACGTCCATGTCGCCTATCTCATCGAGGAAGAGGGTGCCGCCGTCGGCTTCCTCGAACAGGCCGGGGCGCGACTCCTTGGCGTCCGTGTAGGCGCCGCGAACGTGGCCGAAGAGCTCGTCCTCGATCAGATTGCTGGGAATGGCGGCGCAGTTGAGCTTGATGAAGGGGCGATCCCGGCGCGAGCTCTGGTGGTGGAGGGCGGCGGCGACGAGCTCCTTGCCGGTGCCGCTCTCGCCTTGGACCAGCACCCGTGCCTCGGTGGCGGCGGCGCGGGCGATGAGCTCGCGCAGGCGGTCCATGGCCGGTGAGTCACCGAGCAGCTTGGGTTCGCCGGCGAGCTCGCGCTCGAGGTCGTGAACCTGCTTCTTGAGGGCGGTGTGCTCGAGGGTGTTCTCGATCGAGCGCATCAGGCGTTCACGGCTGAAGGGCTTTTCGAGGAAGTCGTGGACGCCGAGTTGGAGGGCGTCGACGGTCTCCGTGATGGAGGCTTCGCCGGACAGGATGATGGTCGGCGGCAGGCGGTCGATGGCGGCGAGCTGCTTCACCAGATCGACCCCGCTCATCCCCGGCAGGCGGACGTCGAGAAGCAACAGGTCGGGCAGCGATCCATTGCCGCCTTCGAGCTGAGCGAGGGCCCCTTCGGCGTTCTCCATGGCGGTGGGCGAGAGGCCCTGGTCGCGGAGCTGGAAGAGCAGGTTGGCGCGAATCTTGGGGTCGTCCTCGACGATCAGCACGCGGCTCATGGGGCGGAGGTCTCCTGCGGTTGCGGAAAGTTCAAACGGAAGGTGGCGCCGTGCTGGCTCGGCACCAGCTCGAGATCGCCACCGTGGTCGAGGAGGATCTTTTTCGAGATTGCCAGGCCGAGGCCGAGACCTTCGCCGAGGGTGCGGGTCGAGGCATAGGGATCGAACAAGCGGTGGCGCATCTCCGGGGCGACGCCGGGACCGTCGTCGGCCACCACCAGCGAGGGACCGAAGGCGCCAGCGGCGATCTCGAAGGTCACGGTGCCTTGGGTGCGGCCCTCGGGAGGGTGCTCGGCGAGGGACAGGGAGCTGTTGTCGCACAGGTTGACCAACACCTGGCGCAGCATCTCGCGGTCGATCTCGATGTCGCAGCGTGGCGCTCCGGCGAAGCGCAGCTCGAGGTTGTCCCAGGCGCTGGCGAAGGTGGCGACGAACTCCTCCACCAGGGCGGCGAGATCGTGGCGCTCGGTGCGCGGGGCCGGCAGGCGGGCGAAGGAAGCGAAGCGCTGGGTGAACTTGCCGAGACGCTCGAGCTCCTGGAGGGCGCTCTCGGTGGCGCGGCGGACCTCGTCCCGCTGACCGTCCGGGGCGGTCCCGAGAAGGGGCTCGATGCGCTCGATCTCGAGGCGGGCACCGGTCAGTGGGGTGCGCATCTCGTGGGCGTGGCGGCGCGCCGCCTCCTGCCAGGCGGAGAGGTTCTTGAGCGCTTCGAGGCGCTGGCGGTCGCGCGCCATGCGCCGCGAGGTGCGTTCGACCATGCCGGCGATGCGGCCGATGATGTCGCGCCGCGGCTCCCCCAGGCCGAGATCGATGCGCCCTTCGGCGAGGCCGGCGAGGGCTTCGCCGAGGCGCGCCAGACGGCGCTCGTCGCGCCGCTGGCGGAGGACGACGACGGTGGCGGCGAGGAGGGCCGCGGCCAGGAAGGCGACCAGCAGGAGCTGCTCGTAACGGCGCACGATCTCATCGCGGTTGTGGCGCAGGATGCGCAGGCGCTGGTTGAGGGTCTCGAGCTCGGCGAAGCGGCTGCGGTAAGCGGTTTCGCCGTCCGGATCGAGCTCGGCGAGGCGTTTCGGGTCGTCGAGGGAACGGTCGAGGGCGGACATCACCTCGGGGTGGGAAGCAAAGGCGATCCAGGCTCCCGAGATGCGACGTTGGAGGAACTGGAAGAGAAGCGCGGCGGCGGCGAGCAGCAGAAGAACGGTCAGGGGACCTCGCCAGGCGGGGGCTCGCCAGCCATCGGATGAGCGGGTCGGAGGCATCATCGGCTCCTCGGAACGGATACCGTCCAGCGGAAGGTGCGCAGGGCGCGGCGCCGGATGGAGGTGGCGATGAGCACGCCGAGCACTTCGTCGACGCCGGGCACGGAATCGCTGTCGAGCTCCGCCTCGGAGCCCCCGAGGGCGTCACTGAACCAGCGTTGCGTGTCGCGCCCTTCGGCTTGGGAAAACGGAATGATGTCGAGGCGCAGGCGAACCTCCTGGCCCGCCGTGACGGCCTGCGAGCGCAGCACCACCGGGCGGGCCGATCGCCACCAGGATCGGAGCGCATCGCGGCCGGCGAGGTCGTGCCCTTGGCGTCGTCCGTCGGCGCCGAGCAGGCGGACTCGGAAGACCTCGTCCCAGAGGTCGTAGCGGATCTCGATGCGGGCCCCGCCGACGGTCTGACCGCCGCGGCTCGCGACCAGTGCGAAGGTGGTGGTGAGGCCGGTCTCGAGCTGACCGGCGATCTCCTCCTCGGTCAGCAGATCCGGCAGCCCGGCGATCGCCCAGGCGCCGTCGACGGCCTCCAGGCGAGGGGCGGCGAAGGCCGCCGATGAGCCCAGCCAGACGATCAGCACCAGGCCGAGGAGGAGGCGAGATCTCACTCGCGATCTCCGGCGTGGGTGAAGGCGAAGCCGACCCGGAACAGGCCCCAGCGGTTGCGCAGCGCGAGGCCCGTGTGGGCGGTCCAGGTGGTCACCGGGTTGTTGCCGACGCCGAGGCTGGGGGTGGTGCCGCTGTGGCCGACCTGGAGGGTGGTCTCCCAGCGCAGCTCGCCCCAGCGGCGAGCCGACTGGGGGTCGAGGAGGGAGCGGGTGTGACGCAGGCTGAGCTGGCCACGCCACAGGCCGAGATTGTCGTCGACCACCTCGGCCGCGATAGGGAAGTTGTCGAGGCGGCTGCGACCGAGGCTGGCGTTCACCCCCAGGGACAGGGTTTGGCGGTCATCGAGGGCCCAGTGGCGGTCGCCGGAGAAGCGCACCGTGAGCTCGCGACTGTCGGTTTGCGGCAGGTCGAAGGTCGCTGGACCGGCGCCGGCGATGGTCGGCGAGGAGACTCGCGTCAGGCGGGCCTCGAGGGTGCGCCAGCCGAGGCCCGCCGACAGGCGCTGGCCGCGGGCCGGGAAGATCGGGTCGTCGGTGGTGTCGTAGAGCCAAGCGAGCTCGAGGTCGGTGGCGATGAGATCGCGAAACAGGAAGGTCGATGAGTCCCTCGGGTCTCCGATCACCGGCGGGCGCTCGCCGCGCTCGCCGCTCAGCCAACTTCCGCGCAGGGCGACGGAGTGGGCGCCGGCGATCGGCAGGCGCAGGTCGAAGCGCGCATCTTGGGTGGTGCCGCGCTGATCCCAGGCACCGTAGGCGGGATCGGTGCCGAGGCTGAAGATGCGGGTGCGGCACTCGGAGTTCTCGGTCCCGATGATGACGTCGTCGGTGTCCGACGTGCGGATCTCGAGGGAGCCTTCGCAGGAAGTGCGGGCATAGGACAGGTTGAGCAGGGCCGGGCGATCGAAGAGGCGATAGCGGGTGATGCCGAAGCCGGGGTTGTCGCCGCCGGTGGCGATGTAGAGCAGGGTGTGGCGGCCGGGAAAGAAGCGCACTCCGACGGTGGGCTGAAGGTCGACTTCCTGGTCGTCGGCGTAGGTGACCTCGGGCTGGAAGCGGTTGAACAGCAGGTCGCCGCCGAAGAAGAAGCGCCGGGTCTCTTCGACCTCGATGACCAGCACATAGAGGCCGCGCTCGCTGCCCTTGGCGAGGGAGAAGTCGGCCGAGTAGATAAACGGCAGGCGGGCGATGCGGTAGGCCGCCTGGCGCAGCTCGTTCTCGGCGTAGGAGCGGCCGGCGGTGAGGCGCGATTCGGAGAGGACGATCTCATCCGACACCCGATCGTTGCCCTCGACCCGCAGAGCCTCGATGGCGAAGATCGGCGCGCTCAGTCCGAGCTCAGGCTTCCCCTCCTCGAGGGTGGGCGAAGCCTGCGCTCCGACGGATCCCGCCAACAGGGCCAGGCAGAGGATGAAAAGGACGGACTTCTTCGCCATTCGGTCTCCGTTCGGATGCGGCGTGGGGAGGAGCTTCGTGAATCTCCTCCAAGCAAGGCCGATGCCGTTTACGCCGGCGCCGTCCAGGGGTTGCGTCGCGACCCCCGCCGCTCGAGGAGTGTATGAAAAATCATCCGCTCGTTCGCTGGGCGTGACGGTCGACCCGCCGCGGGCCAGGAACTACAGGAAGGCTCTGGAGGCGCTCAGGAGCTGCGTGGGGTGGCCGCGGTCAGGCGGTCGAGGAGAGTTTCGACCTCGCCCTCGACGATCATCAAGGGCGAGCTCTGTGGCCTGACGAAGCCCTGTTGACCGGCATGCTCGAGAAAACTCACCAGGCCGTCGTAGTAGCCGCCGACATTGAGGATGCCGCAGGGCTTGCGGTGAATGTCGAGCTGGCCCCAGGTGAGCACTTCGAAGGTCTCCTCGAGAGTGCCGAGGCCGCCCGGCAGGGTGATGAAGGCGTCGGCGCGCTCCGCCATCAGGGCCTTGCGGTCGTGCATAGTGTCGACGATGTGCAGCTCCGTGAGGCTTTCATGGGCGAGCTCGCGATCGGAGAGCACCTGGGGCAAGACCCCGACCACCGACGAGCCGGCGGCGAGGGCGGCGTTGGCGACCTTGCCCATCAGGCCGACGTGGGAGCCGCCGAAGACGAGATCGAGACCGCGGTGACCGAGGGCGGTGCCGAGATCGAGGGCGGCGTCGCGATAGATCGGATCGGCTCCGGCGTTGGAGCCCATGAAGACACAGACGGATCGGATCATGGGGGCGCATTGTAGCTTGCCCCTCGCCTCCCGGATGGAGGTGCGGACGAACGCGCCCCCAAGCATCGCCGGCAAGAGGCTGGGCTAAGATCGGTTCGTCGGGATCTGCAACGACTCGAGGATCTGTGAATGGCTTCGAACCCCACTGGCCGAGCTGGCCTCGCAACGCTGGTTGCGGCGCTTTTGGCGCTAACCGTCGCGGCCGCCGAAGGAGAACGAGAGATGACGACGCGTCACACCGCCACCGGCACCTTCGAGGTTTCGCTGGCGCCCCTCGAAACCTACGCCGACGCCAAGGCGACCAAGATCGGTCGCATGTCCATCGACAAGACCCTCGCCGGCGATCTCGCCGGCAGCAGCGTCGGCGAGATGCTCTCCGGCGGCTCGCCGGCGGAAGGCTCCGCGGGCTATGTCGCCATCGAGCGGGTGACCGGCACCCTGCACGGTCGCCAGGGTTCCTTCCTGCTGCAGCATCTGGCGACCATGACGCCGGAGTCGCAGCAGCAGACCATCCAGGTGGTGCCGGGCTCCGGAACCGGAGAGCTGACCGGCATCGCCGGCGACTTCGTGATCGAGATCGATCAGGGCGAGCATTCCTACCGCTTCGAGTACACCCTTCCGAAGACGGACTAACGCTCGCGGCGCAGGATGAGCAGGGTGCGGTCGTCGTCGAAGGGCGTTCCGGCGACGAACTCGTCGAGGTCGGCTTCGATGGCGGCGGCGAGCTCCCTCGGCGGCAGATCGCGGTGTCGGCTGCAGACCTCGCCGAGACGCTCCATGCCGTACTCTTCCTGCTCGCTGTTCATGGCTTCGGAAATGCCGTCCGTGTAGGCCACCAGCGTATCCCCCGGAGCGAGCTGAAGGGCGCAGCTACGGTAGCCGGCATCCGGTACCAGGCCGAGGGGCATGCCGGTGCAGGGCAGCGGCTCGACGTCCCCGGAAAGACGAATGCACAGGGCCGGGCTGTGGCCGGCGCTGCAGTACTCGAGGGCACCCTGGTCGGGGTCGAGGATGGCCAGAAAGGCGGTGGCGTAGCGCTCCGGCGGAGTGCGCGAGAACAGCCGCCGCGAGAGCTTGTTGCAGATTTCGTCGGGGTTGTCGCCTTCTTCGATCGGACCTGCCGAGAGGGCCTCGAGGGAGGCCGTCAGGAGCGAGGCGGACATGCCCTTGCCGGCGACATCCACCACCATCAGAACGCACTCTTCGCGGGCCTCCTCGCTGCTCTGGGACGAACGCTCGACGGCCATGTAGATGTCGCCGGAGACGCCGCGCGACGGCGCATTGGCGCCGTGGAGCTGGTAGCCCGCCACGGTCGGCAGGGTTTGCGGCAGGAGGGCGACCTGGATCTTGCGCGCCAGGTGGAGCTCACCCTCCAGTCGCCGTCGTTCGACGGCCTCCTCGGTGAGGGTGAGGTTGCGTAGCCGCAAGCCGGCGGCGCCGGCGAGGGAGGCGAGGAGCTGCATGTCCTCCTCGCGAAACTCGCGCACGTGGCGGCGAGAGTTGACCACGATCATGCCGAGGGTGCCTTCCGGGGCGAGCAATGGGGCGGCCACCAGGCTGCGCAGGCCGGAGCTCAGGATGCTCTCGGAGGCGGCGAAGCGTTCGTCCGCCTGGAGATCGAGGACGAGGGCGGCGAGGCCTTTCTCGACCACTTCCCGCACCAGGCTGCGGGAGTAGGGATAGGGCTCCTTGGCGCCCGCCAGGGAGCGGCTGGCGCTGAGCTCGAAGGTGCCGTCCGGACGCTCGAGAAAGACCGCTCCTTCCTCCGGCTCGAGATGACGAAACGCCTGCTCGAGGACCAGGTCGAGGAGCCCCGCGAGGTTCATCGGGCGGGCGAGATCGACGTGTAGCTGGTTGAGAAGCTTGAGGCGGTGGCTGTAGAGCTCGGGGTCGCCGGGTTGGTCCTCGATCAGCTCGGCGGCCTTGCGGAAGATGGTCTTCACGCCGGTCGGCAGGGTGCCGGTGCCGGAGGTGGTGGTGGCGTCGTCGAGGTGGATGCGGCAACCGCCGAGCTGGATGACGTCGCCGATGCCCACCGGCGTCGGCTCGGCGATGGCGCGGCCGTTGACCAGCGTGCCATTGCGGGAGCCGAGGTCTTCCACCATCACCCGACCGTCGCTCTGCACCATGCGCGTATGGCGGCGCGACAGGTACTGGTCGCGCAGCACCACATCGCAGCCGGTGGAGCGCCCCAGGATGAGCTCCTCGCCGGTGAACACGCGTTGTCGCGTGGGCCCTTCCCGCGGTTCGATGACCAGGTGGAAACTCATCGGCAAAAGGCGGTAACTTTCATCTTCAACGAATTCTCAGCGATCGAATTTGCATTATGCCATCGGGCTCGCCGCCGGGGCGCTGCGTCCTCGGCGCGGCACCGCCGTCGGTGGGCCGCACGATGGCCATCGGAGGGTGCCGCGGCGCGGAGTAAGTGCCCGGAGGAGGCTCGTGAGGGCGCGCCGCGGGCGGCGCAACCGGGCGGGCCCATGGTGGGGCCGCCGCTGCCGGCGGAGTCCCGGCGGCGCTTACTTCGGACCGATGCCGTGCTCGGCGGCGACGCGGTCGTAGAAGTCGATCACCTGGCGCACGTAGGCGCGCTTCTCGCGATAGGTGCCGGGGAAGAAGCTGCGCTTGAAACCGTGGATGACGACGTTGCGCAGCTCTTCGGGAGTCATCGCAAAGGCGTCGCAGGCCTGGGCGATCTCCTGGGTCACGCTGGTGCGCGACACCAGCCGGTTGTCGGTGCACAGGGTGACCGAGAGCTTCTCGCGCAGCATGCGTCCGAAGGGATGGTTCTCCACCCGGCGCAGGTCCGGCATGGTCTGCAGGTTCGAGGTGATGCAGACCTCCAGGGTGATGCGCCGGTCGGCGATGTACTCGGCGAGCTGGTGAACGTAGCGCTCCGGCTCATCGGCCTGCACCTGGTCGACGGAGTAGAGATGAGTGCCGTGACCGATGCGGTCGGCGTTGAGCAGGGTGATCGCCTGGAAGATGCTCTCCGGGCCGTAGGCCTCACCGGCGTGCACCGTCTTCTTGAGGAAGTGCTGGCTCGCCAGCTCGTAGGCGTCGACGTGGTCCGAGGCCGGATTGCCGGCCTCGGCACCGGCGAGGTCGAAGGCCACCACCGGTACCCCGAGACGGTCCCGAGCCTCGACCACGGAACGCGCCAGGGAGAGGGAGGCGACGCCGTAGACCTCCTTGGCGGGCCACTGGTCGAGGGCCTCCATCAAGTTCTTGAAGTAGGGAGCGAAGCCGCCCGTGAACATGCGCATGGCGGAGGCGATGATGCCGTAGCGGAAGGGCGGCTCGCCCTCCGGCAGGTCCTTCTCGTGTTCCCTGCGGGCGCGATCGAGACCACGGTCGACGGCGGTCAGCACCTGGCCGATGTCGAAGCCCGGCCGGACGTGGAGCTGCGGCGCGAAGCGCACCTCGATGTAGCGCACGCCCTCCGCCAGGCAGTCTTCGGCGAGCTCGTAGGCGATGCGCTCGAGGGCTTCCGGGTCGCTCATCACGGCGCAGGTGTAGGCAAAGCCGTGGAGGTAATCGGGCAGGTCGCGATAGCTCTCCTTGAAGACCAGCTCGAGCAGGCCCTCGGGAGTTTCCGAAGGCAGCGGGACGGAGCGTTCGCGAGCCAGCTCGATGAGCGTCGGCAGGCGCAGCGAACCGTCCAGGTGGAGATGGAGGTCGGACTTTGGCAGAGCTTCGAGAAAGGCGGTGGAGTAGGGCTCTCGCGACATCTTTTTTCGGGTCTCCGAGGGTGCTGCGGCGCTGCGCGCCGACGGTGGGGCGGGATCCTAGCATCCCGTTCCCGTCGTCGGCTGGTCAAGGCGGGAGAAGTCCCTCGGGAGAGCGGCGTGCTAGCCTCGATCGCCGCTCTCGTCGGCCATCGGGCGATGGCGAGTGGCAACGCTCCCAGGGAGGATTCTTGCGATGGTGGGAAGTCAGCGTCTTCGGGGCCTCGTGGGCCTTTTCGCTCTGCTGGCCGGAGTCTCCGTGCCGAGCCTCGCCGCCGGTGATCTCAGCGCTTCCCTGACCGCCGAGGACGATGGTCGGGTGCGCTATACGCTGGCCTCCGAGGAAGCGCAGCCGATCCTGCTGTTGCCCTGGAACACACCCGCCGAGGAGCTGTCGGCGGATCTCTTCACGGTGACCCGGGGCGATCGCCGCTTTGGCTATCGCGGGCCGCAGGCGGTGCGTGGTTCGCTGCCCGTCGAGGCAGTGCCAATGGAGCAGCCGATCGAGCTGCCCTCGGGCGGTTCCATCGACCGCCTGCTCGACCTGGCGGCCGCCTACGGCCTCGACGAGGCCGGCGAATATCGCGTCGAGCTGTCGGTTCCCGTGTGGGTGCGGGGCGACGACGGCGGTTGGATTCACCGGTCGCTGGCGGCGGAAGCTCTGACCCTGAGCCTCGGAGCCGCCGCCGAGGGCAGTCGCGGCAGCGACGCGGGCAGGACCGGCACCGCCACCCAGTCCCTGGGAGTCGAGTTCGAGGATTGCGAGGCGGCTTCGAGCTTCTATATCTCGGAGGCCAACGTCAGCGGCACCTCCTGGTCCAAAGAGGCCTTCGACTACCTCGATTCGCGCGCCGACTACGTCATCTACTGGGCCGCCTTCGATGGCCAGCGGTGGCGTCGCCGCGAGCGCATCCAGACCACCATCAAGGATGTTCCGATGACCCCGACGCGGATGGGGGTCGAGGCCTTCGGCGAGCGCCTCTTCATGTACTTCATCGGCTTCACTCGCTTCAATATCTACGAGTCGATCTTCGACGGCAAGGACTGGTTCGGCAACAAGCAGCTCGAGACCAATCCCGACAGCCATCCGCGGACCTCCACCAGTCCCGGCATGGCGGTCTTCGAAGATCAGCTCTACCTGTTCTACCGCAGCCAGGGCCGAACGGACATCTCCTGGACCAGCTTCGACGGCGAGGGTTGGCATGGCAACGAGCCGGTGGTCACGGCGGACGGGTCGCGGCCCCAGACCGTCGGCACGCCGGCCGTCACGGTCTTCGGCGAGCGGCTCCAGATGGTCTATCGCGGACAGGATGAGGATGTCCTCTACAGCGCCTCCTTCGACGGCGAGACCTGGAGCGGCAACCGCCCCATCGAGCTCGCCTCCGGAGAGCGCCTGCCGGCCATCGGCAGCCCTTCACTGGCGGTCTTCGGGGACCGCCTGCACGTCATCTACCGAGACGGGCGCGACTCGGCCCTCTCCTGGGCGACCTTCGACGGCGCGTCCTGGAGCGGCGGCGAGGCCATCACCACCCGGGCCGGCGAACGCCTGCTGACCGTCGATGGTGGCGCCCTCGCCAGCTTCGGGGGCCGCCTCCACGGGGTCTATCGCGGGCTCAACGAGGCTCACCTCGCCTGGATCGAGTACGACGGCAAGGGTTGGGTCGGTCGCGGCTTCCTCGAGACTCCCGAAGGGCGGCTGGAGTCCGGTACGGTGCCGGCGCTGGTGCCCTACGGCGACGAGCTGTTGCTCTTCTATCGCGGCGGTTGGGCGCGCCCATCGAAGGCGGCGCGCTACAACGCTTGGCTCGGCGAGCACAGCCGCGAGCGCCACGCCAAGGCGATCAGCGTGCTCGCCGACGTTCGCCAGTCCTTCGACAAGAAGCTCTCCTTTTCGTGCTCCGGTGAGGTGGCGTGCAACGGCGTCGCGTCTTCCTGCAGTGCGGGCAATGTCGCCTTCTCCTGCGTCGGCGGCTCCGACCGCACCCTCTGGCTCTGTCCGGAGTTCTGGCAGCTGCCGCCGGACCGCGGTCAAGACTCCCAGGCCGGCGCCCTGATCCAGGCAATCGCCGGCTGGTTCGGTGCCTCCGGCAAGGTGCAGACCTGTGAGGCGGTGCGCGAGCTGGCCGAGCAGGCTCCGGACGAGGCGGCCCTCAATGCGGCCGCGCTGCGCTACCTGGCCGAGAAGGTCAGCGACTGCGGCGCCTTCTGATCGCCGGCCTTACTCGCCGATCCGCCGGTCGCAGGCTGTCTTCCTCTCGACCTCCGTCGAACGGCGGGATCGGGGAAATATTTTCGTATCCGATTACGTAGAAGTCAGTGGGTTCCGAAACGAAACTTCCCTTGCTCGACGGACGGGTCGGGGCCGCGGAGTCCAAGAAACTCGAGATTTCCTCGCGACACACGCAGCACGAGTCCTTCTGGAGGTTCGGATGAACCGTTCGAAATACAACTGGGTGATCGGGTTCGCTCTGGCGCTGCTCGCCACCGCTCCCGTGGTGCAGGCACAATCCTTCGAGATCACGCCCTTCTTCGGCTATCGCGTCGGCGGTGAATTCGACCGCTTCGACGAAGATTTCGGCGACCTCGACTTCGACACCGACATCGAGGTCGACAACGGTGAGAGCTTCGGCGTCATCGTCGACTTTCCGATCGGTCAGAACTTCTACGTCGAGCTCTTCGCCAGCCGCCAGGAGTCGGAGCTGATTTTCGACGGCGGCTTGTTCGAGCCCGACGACACTCTCTTCGACATCGATGTCGACTACTACCACGGCGGCATTCTCTACGAGTGGAATCCCGGCCAGCTCAAGCCCTTCGTGGTGGCGAGCGCCGGCGTCACGCAGCTTTCTCCCAACAACGGCAGCGGCGACGAGACCTACTTCTCCGCCAGCGTCGGCGGTGGCGTCAAGGTATTCTTCAGCGACAACTTCGGCCTGCGCTTCGAGGGCCGGGTCTTCTCGACCGTGGTCGACGAAGACGACGAGGTCTTCTGCGACCGTCGCTACTGCTACGACTACGACGATGGCAATTACCTCTACCAGGGGGAGGGCCGCGTCGGCCTCATCCTGCGCTTCTAGGAATTCGCCAGCGTCGGCCTTCGAGCGGAGGGTGCGGAATTTTCCGTCCCTCCGCTTTTTCGTTTCCGGAAGGGGTGAGGTGCGCTGAGCATGTGGGGCAATACTCATGCCCGGAATTGAACCCTGGAGATGAGAGAATGGTGCAGACTGTGGCCCGGCGGGCCATGGAGGCCGCTGCCGTGTCCATAGCGAGAAGGAGGCGCCTTATGTGGGAATGGATTCTCGAGCTATTGGGATTGGGAGGGGAGACGGCCTCGACTGGAGGGAGTGGCGATAACGAGTCTAATCCTGGGATAGATCCCGACGGCTAGGCACGTCTCGCCTTGCGTCTTGCCGCTTCGATTGCATGCTGGAGGCGAGGGAGGGCAACTTGTTGTGAGAGTCCTCGCTGAACCGCAAGCACTGCCGTCAGGAGTTCCTGCGGGGAGCCGGAAGTAGTAAAGGCGTTGCTGGCTGCGGCTGCAGCCAAGCTCGCCTCTGAGAACCTACCTAGCGTCAGGAGGAGGCCGGCGCGATCGAGGTGAATCGCTCCGGCGACGTTGAGGAGGTCGAGGGCCTCTGATTTCTCGCTCGCCATCTGGAAGAGGTCACAGGCCTCTCGGTGATGCCCGCGGTTCGCTGTGATTCTGGCGACGAGCCAATCTCGGTGGACACGATCCCTAGCGGTCCCAGACTCTTGGTACTCGTCAGCAAGGCGATGAGTGAGTCGCATCGCGGACTCGTAGCGCCCCTGTTCCGCTAGGCAGAATGCCAGGTTATGGGCGGCACTGAGGAACAGTCGCCCACTTTCTTTGGCATCAATATGAAGGAGCCCTCGAATAAGCCACTTCAGGGCTTCTTCAGTTTCTTCGGCGTCAGTGAGGACAAGGCCTAGTTTGACTTCTAGGCGGGCGATGAAACCGCTGCTTGCAATGTACTGGACATCTTGTATGGCCCGTCGAAGGAGAGTCTCCGCTCTGCCGTGGTTGCACAGGTCTAGACTGAGCGAGGCGTCTAGAGAGTTGAGCTTCGCTAGGTCGAGGGGATCGGTTATATCGTCGGTAAGGTCCCGAGCAATGAGAAAAGCTCGCTCCGCCGCTCTCATGTCATCCGCCACCCGGTATGCATTACCGAGGGTCGCCCAGGCGAGGGGAAGTAGCTCGGGACCGTAAGACAGCGGACTTGCTTCGGCGGCAGCGACAGCGACTCGGCCCCAAACGAGCGGTTCGTCTCCCTGACGACAGAAGCTCATCGCGAGTTGGATGAAGGCCCGGCGATGGCAGCCCGAGAGCTTGCGGGCAGCATCTACTCGCGCCTCATCTTCGAGGCCGGCCAACCGAGCAGCTTGATCGTGGGCCGCAAGCTCTTCGGCGTCGAGTGCTTTGAAGGGCTTGTCGGTCAAGGCAGTGCCTTCTCCAAGGCGTTCCGTGTCGCCAGCGCCGACCGCTGGGCCGTAGCTCTGTCCGCTTGACGCATGACGGTGCGCTCGGCAATTCGGTCGATGACTGCGTCAACTAAGTAGTCTAGCGGATGCTCTTGGTCTTTCTGATCTGAGGCGTCGTCACTCGGCGAGTCTGTTGCCGGAGGACTCGGTTCAGCCTCCTCGGGTTCTGCGGGCTTCAAGAGCTGCCATAGAGCCTCCCGTGTTTCTTCGAGGCGGCCCGGCTCCTCCATCTTGACGCTCAGGTCGAGGAGGTCAGCCCCCATGGCGTCGAGCAGCCGCACCAAGGTGGGCCATTGTGGAGCCCGCTTGCCCAACTCGTAGGCGCTAATGTTCGACTGCGTCACGCCCGACTTGCGCCCGAGTTGGCCTTGCTGCAGGCCTGCGTGCTCCCGCAGCTCCCGCAGAGCTTTCCCTAGCGGATCGTTGGTCTGTCGCATTTGCAGGAAGACTATACACGACATCTTGATCAGGCGAAAGAGGCAGCGAATCGACTCTCGCCAAGTCTTTATTGAGACTTCCTGCGTTCCTGGTTCCTTTGTTTAAGTCTACTAGAAGTCTAGAATTCTTGACAAAATTCCCCTTTAAATCTATTGTGTTTCCGAAGTCAATGTAACGTTCTTCTGTCGCGGTTCGCAGTCTCGCGAAGTCCCGACTTGACTATTGGGAGGTCTCCGATGACGAAAGGACAATCTTCGGTCTCAACATCTCTAGATCTTGAACCGGCGGCCTACTACCAACTCCTTTGGGAGAGCGGCCTCGCCGGCTTTCCCGGCCCGGGCGACCTGCCCGGCCACCTGAAGCCGGAGCGTATCCAGAAGACCCTGGCTCAAGGCCGGGCGGCGCTCCTTTCCCCGGGCAAGAAATCCGCCCCAGGCCCCGCGATCACCCTGCCGCGACTGGGGGATGCCGCCCTGCGCGAGCGTTCCGAGGCCTTTGCGGGCTGGCGCCTGGCGGATGACAACCGCAGCCTGGTGCGGCCCTTCGTGCTCGACAGCTCGGAAGCAGCCCTTGGCTTTGCGGCGTTCATCACCGGCATTCTGCAGGCAGCGGGTTCCTTCCCGGCGATGGCGGTGGTCCTCAACACGGTGTGGGTGGTCCTCACTAACCCTCGGGTACGGGGCTTGACCGAGGTCGAGCTCGCCCTCGCCGAGCGCCTGTCGCGCCAGTCGCCGGACCATCCCTCGCAGGCGAACGTGTCGTGAGCTTGCGATCTCCCGTGCCGGAATCGGTTCTGCGAGAAACGGCCCTCGCCTTGGTGGCGGACGCCGAAACGCGCTCTGCCCTGCGCTGGCTGGGCGAGGCGCTCCACGAGCGCCTCGTCTGCCAGCCCACGCCACCGAGCGTCGACCGCTCCCTCGCCCCGGAGCTTGCCGCCGTGGCCAGCGACCTGCGGTACCTCTGCCGTCTGCTGCGCCGAATGGACCCGCAGGGTGAGCCTTGCGATATCACTCGCGCTGCCTTTGCCGAGCGCGCGGCCGACTCCCTCGAGCTGCTGGCGCGTTCCCTGGAAAGCCTCCGCAACCTGCATAGGCCCGCGGGCAGGCCGCCGCCCTCTTCGAGATTTCCGGACATCTTCCGGACGTCTTCCGGACATCTTTTTCGGGCCTGATCGCCAAAAACGCCCGTCAAACGGCGATGGCCTCCACGGCATGGCGCTTGCTTTAGAGATTTGGCAAGGAACTGAATCGAGTTTTACGTTGTCCTAGAAGGACGAGGGCATTTCTTGGGAGGTTGAACGTGATGCATCGAGCGTTGATGTTGGCGGTGTCGGGGCTGTTGTTCTTGGGTGGCTCACTATCGGGCCTGGAGCTGGTTTCGGGACCGAAGTCCCTGACGATCGCCCGGGTCCCGGCAGACTCGGAGCTCTGGGTCTTCGGAGTCGGCAAGGGCCGAGACGGCTACAACCGTGTGCTGACGACCTACTCGGAGACCTTGAGCGACTCGGACGGCGACGGCCGGATCACCTACGAGCCCGCCGGCGGGATGCCGGCGCTGGCCTCCTGGGGGGTGGCGGATCTTTCCACCGGTGCGGTGACGGTCCTCCCGTCGCCGGGCTGGGAGGGTTCGGTGTCGAGCTTGCCGGCGACGGCGCTCGACCCCACCGGCGAGTCGCTGACCTTGCCGCACCGCCAGGTGGAGGCGTTCCTGGTGCGTCCTGGAACCGCCGGCTGGCGCCAGTCGATCGGCGACGGTTCTTCGGCGGACGGCGATGGCTTCGAGAACGGCTCGGTGAACCTTTCGCTGTCGTCTCTGGCGGCCCAGGACGGCGGCTCGGAGCTTCCGGGATCTCTGCAACCGGAGGACGTGCTGGTGGTGATCGACACGTCGACCCTGGAGCTGATCTGGACCGGTGAGGAGGTGTCGCCGTGAGCCGCCTCGTCTTTGCCGCGATTCTCATTCTTCTTCTCGCGCTCGTGGCCCCGGCCCTCGCCCAGCCAAAGCCGGTGGAAGCGCGCGGTTTCTCACCCGGTGAGGTCTACGACTACTCGGGTCTGGATTCGGTGAACCTGTTCAACGGCAACCTGGTGCTGGCGCCGGCGTACCCGAGCTCGGCGGCGACCGCCGACCAGCCTCGCCATTCGTCGCCTCGCTCGACCGCGATCCTCGCCGAC